>JAADIC010000164.1 GCA_013151535.1 Alphaproteobacteria bacterium
GGCCCTTTTCATGCTCCTCTTTGACGGTTTCAACGATGGCCTCGAATTTCTCGCGGGCGGTGCGGTAGACCGCATCGTGATCGTCGACCCGGGCAATCGGCATATTCGTCGGCACTTCGACCACGCCGAGTTTATAGATTTCAAGAAATTCTTCGGCTTCGGTCAGGGCGGTGCCGGTCATGCCGGCCAGTTTTTCATAAAGACGGAAATAGTTCTGGAATGTCACCGAGGCCAGCGTCACATTTTCCGGCTGGATATTCACGCCTTCCTTGGCTTCGATCGCTTGATGCAAGCCGTCTGACAGGCGACGTCCGGCCATCATCCGGCCAGTGAATTCGTCAATCAGCACGATTTCATCATCCTTGACGATGTAATCCTTGTCACGCTTGAACAGAACATG
Organism: Alphaproteobacteria bacterium; assembly: GCA_013151535.1. Lineage (GTDB taxonomy): Bacteria > Pseudomonadota > Alphaproteobacteria > Rhodobacterales > Rhodobacteraceae > UBA5972. The sequence continues at coordinate 401 of JAADIC010000164.1, forward strand.
GGCGCGCAGGGCTTGCGTCACATGATGCACGATTGACGTGCTTTCCGGATCGTAAAGCGTGGCCTCGCTATCCAGAATTCCTTCGGCATGCAGGCGCTGTTCGATGAAATCGTTGCCTTCATCCGTATAGGTCACGTTGCGGGTTTTTTCATCGAGCGAATAATGTTCCTCGGTGACATCCGGCACGATCTTGTCGATCTTCTGGTAAAGCTCGCTGCGATCTTCCGACGGGCCCGAGATAATCAGGGGCGTGCGCGCTTCGTCGATCAGGATGCTGTCAACCTCGTCCACAATCGCGAAATAATGGTCGCGTTGATACATGTCCTTGAGCTCGGATTTCATGTTGTCGCGCAGATAGTCAAAGCCAAGTTCGTTATTGGTGGCGTAGGTCACATCGGCCTCGTAGGCGCGCTGCTTTTCCTCGTCGTTCTGATTGGGAACGACCACGCCCCATGTCATGCCAAGGAAGGTATAAACCTCGCCCATCCATTCCGCATCGCGGCGCACCAGATAATCGTTGACCGTGACCACATGCACACCACGCCCGGTCAGCGCGTTCAGATAGACCGGCAGGGTGGCCATCAGGGTTTTACCCTCGCCGGTTTTCATTTCCGAGATATTGCCCTGATGCAGGAAAATCCCGCCCATCAACTGCACATCAAACGGGCGCAGGCCCAGCGTGCGTACGGCGGCTTCACGCGCATTGGCGAATGCTTCGGGCAGCAGATCGTCAAGGCTTTCGCCTTTTTCAAGCCGATCCTTGAACTCCTGGGTCTTGGCCTTGATTTCGTCGTCGCTCAAGGCTTTGAACTCATCCTCGAGCGCGTTGATCTGGTCCACCAGCGGCTGCGTTGCTTTGATCTTGCGATCATTCGGTGTGCCAAAAACCTTTTTGGCAAGTGTTCCAAAACCCAGCATTGATGTCCCGTATCCTCGTCATCTGTATTTTATTTTGCCGTATGACGCCAAATTGGCAGTTCATTTACAAAATCGTGTAAAGGCTTGCCTTGCCTGTCACAATGGACAGCCCTAAAACAATCGCCACCAAACGGCGACATGGGTCAAAGCCAATCTTTGCACGCGCGTGCATGGCATGTAAGACGCTGATGTTCAGGTGTCAATGTTGTGCCAAGTGGTGATCGACAGGAATGGGAATTAAGGCACAATCTGCCCCCGCAATCAGGAGAAGACGATGAATTTCAAGGCGAAAACACTGATGACGGCGGCGCTGGCCGTGACGCTTGCCTTTGGCGTGGCGGCAGAGGAACATCCGACGGTGGATACCGTTCTGGCAAGTGTTGACGGGGTGAATATCACCATCGGCCATGTGATCGCCCTGCGCAGCCGCCTGCCCGAGCAATATCAGCAATTGCCGGACGATATTCTGTTCGAGGGGATCGTCGAACAGTTGATCCAGCAAACTGTGTTGATGAACGCCATGAAAACCGAATTGGACAAGCGCACAACCATTGGTCTTGAAAACGAAGGCCGGGCCTATCTGGCCTCGGAAATGATGGCGAAACTGACCGCGCGCGATGTGTCCGAAGAGGTGCTGAAGGCCGCTTACGAGGCGCGCTATGACGCTGCCATTCCCAGTCAGGAATACAACGCCTCGCATATTCTTGTGGCCACCCGCGAAGAAGCAGCGGTGTTGATCGGCCAGTTGGAACAGGCCGCAGATTTTGCGACGCTGGCACGCGAAAACTCCACCGGACCGTCCGGCCCGGGTGGTGGCGAGCTTGGCTGGTTCGGCAAAGGCGATATGGTGCCAACATTTGAAGATGCCGTACTTTCGCTTGCGATTGGCGAGGTTTCCGCGCCGGTGGAAACCCAGTTCGGCTGGCATGTGATAAAGCTGAACGATATTCGCAATCTGGAAATACCGACATTGGAACAGGCCCGCATCCAGTTGACGGAAGAATTGCAGCAAACCGAGGTTGAAGAAGAGGTGCAGAACCTGACCAATGCCGCCGATGTCACACGCACCAAGGTTAATGTTGATCCTTCCATCATCCGCGATGTATCACTTTTTGACTAGGGGCGCTGGCCTCTGAACCAATGTGACGGGGGCCACATGACCAAAGAAGCCGAAACATCGCCGGATCAGGCACCGGATCAGATTATTGCCGATCTGCAAAAGAAACTGTCCCGCCTGCGGCGCAAGCTGAAAAGCGCGCGGGCGGAACTGGCCGATGCGCTTGGAACGCCTGGCGCGGTGTCACCGCTTGCCCCCGTTGGCGGCTTTCCCGATCTGCCGGTCATTGACGGTATAATGTTCAGCGCGGCGGCGGCCGGGGTCAAATATCAGGATCGCACCGACGTCATGCTGGCCAGCATCGCGCCGGGGGCCAGCATCGCCGGTGTGTTCACCAAATCCTCGACCCGTTCAGCGCCGGTGCTTGATTGCCAGCAAAAGCTGGCTGATCTGGTGGGCAAACCGCCCAAAGACGGCTTTGCCATTCTGGTCAATTCCGGCAATGCCAACGCCTTTACCGGCGCGCTCGGGGTGCGCGCGGTCGAAACCACCACGGGTGCTGTGGCCGATACGCTGGACATCCCGGAAAGCCACGTTTTCACCGCCTCGACCGGCGTGATCGGGGAGCCTTTGCCAGCCGACCGGATAATCGACGTGCTTGCAGGTTTGAAAAATAATCTGTCCACAGACGGGGCCGAGGCTGCGGCCAACGCGATCATGACAACCGACACATTTGCCAAAGGGGCAAGCGCCACGGTTGATATTGACGGCAAAACCGTTCGGATCGTGGGGTTCGCCAAGGGTTCCGGCATGATCGCGCCGGATATGGCGACCATGCTGGTGTTCATCTTCACCGATGCCAAAATCAGCCAGGCCGCGCTGCAAAGGCTGGTGTCACGTCTGAACCGCTCCACCTTCAACGCCATAACCGTCGACAGCGATACCTCGACCTCGGACACATTGCTGGTTACAGCCACGGGCCGTTCGGGTGTTGAAATTGGCGGCCCAACCTCCAAATCCGGCAAAGCCTTCGGCGCAGCGCTTGGCGGTTTGATGCGGGATTTGTCGCATCAGGTCGTGCGTGACGGCGAAGGGGCCAGCAAGTTTCTGGAGGTCGAGGTTTTGGGGGCGTCATCAACCCCCGCCGCGAAAAAAGTGGCATTGGCGATTGCCAATTCCCCCTTGGTCAAAACTGCCGTAGCGGGAGAAGATCCGAATTGGGGCCGGGTGGTCATGGCCGCAGGTAAATCCGGTGCCAAGGCGGATCGGGACCGGATTTCGATCTGGTTTGGCGATATTCTGGTGGCTGAAAACGGCTGGGTCTGTCCCGACTACACCGAGGATGAAGGTGCCACCTATATGAAACGACAGAATCTGAAAATAACGGTTGATCTGGGCATCGGCAAGGGCCGCAGCGCGGTCTGGACATGTGATTTCACCAAGCAATATATCACCATCAACGCCGATTACCGCTCGTGAAAACTATACTGGTTTCGGCGGTTGCCCTGATCGACAGGGATGGCCGCGTGCTGCTGGCGCAGCGTCCCGAAGGCAAATCCATGGCTGGATTGTGGGAATTCCCCGGCGGCAAGGTTGAGCCAGGGGAAACCCCCGAAGCGGCGCTTATCCGTGAATTGCAGGAAGAACTGGGCATTGATACATGGCAAAGCTGCCTTGCGCCCCTGACCTTCGCCAGCCATTCGTATCAGGGTTTTCACCTGCTGATGCCGCTATTTGCCTGCCGCAAATGGCAAGGCACGCCGCTGGGCCGTGAGGGGCAGGCGCTGAAATGGGTGCGGGTGCAAGACTTGCGCAGCTACCCGATGCCGCCCGCCGATATACCGTTGATTTCGGTGCTCAGGGACTGGCTATAGCGAAAAAAACAGCACCCCGGTTGGGATGCTGCTTTTCTCGATAGGATCGGCTGGGATCAATCGTCGTTACCTTCGCCGCCTTCACCACCTTCGCCGCCTTCACCACCATCATTGTCGCCTTCGTTGTCGTTGTCGCCAATCTGGTCGTCAACATTTACGCCAGCAACAGCGGTTCCAGCGACTTTTTTCTTTTTGATAACAGTGGCTGAAGCCCCAGTGCCTGCGCCTGTAACTACAGCCACGGTCGTACCGGTTGTTGGTGTGGTTGTTGGAGCTGTCTGGGCGTTTGCGCCGAATGCCAGAGCGGCGATTACAGTTGCGATAGCGGATGTTGCGAGAAGTTTTTTCATTGGGTCGTGTCCTTGGGGTCATAAATTTCTGAACCGGCAAATGCGCCGTGTTCTTCTGCATTTTGATTTACGGAAAGACCCGGGGCAGGCAAATTGACATAAGGTTAGAGGCTTGCAACCTTGACCGCTGGTTAGGGAAAAATAACCCGAAGGTCTAAGGGGTCGGGTCGCAAACCAGCCCGATCTGCAACCCGAGTTTAGGAAAAAGGCAGGCCTATACCCCGGTATATAAGCGGTAAATCAACCGCGATTTTGAGGCGTGCGTAAAAAATCGCCATCACCGGTGCTAATTTCCGAATCGTTTCGCTCTAAAACCTGTCGCGCAGCGAAAACCACGTCATCGCCAGCACCAGAAGCGGCCAGCGCAGGGCCACCCCGCCGGGGAACCGCTGGGTCGGCACGTTTGCCATCACGTCAAAATCACCGGCCTGCCCGTCTATTGCATCCGCCATGATGCGCCCCGCCAATGTTGCCAGCGTGACGCCGTGGCCGGAAAAGCCCCCGGCGCTCAGGATATTGCCGCTAAGCCGCTCAAAATGCGGCATCCGGTTCATGGTCACGCCCAGCGTGCCGCCCCAGGCAAAATCGATGCGCGCATCTTTCAGTTGTGGATAGATCTCCAGCATCGGCTTGCGCACCGCCGCCGCTATATCGGCCGGAAAACGATATCGATAACTCTCGGTACCGCCAAACAGCATTCTGTTGTCAGCAGACAGGCGGTAATAGTTAATGACGAATTTACTGTCGGCCACGGCCACGTTGTCGCGGATCAACTCGTGCGCCAGATCGTCCGACAAGGGTTCGGTCGCCAGAATGTAGTTGTTGACCGGCATGACTTTGGCCGCCACCTTACCCTCCAACCGCCCGCCGTAGCCGTTGCAGCCCATGACCACAAAATCCGCCGAGATCACTGCCTGATCGGTGGTCACTTTGGCGGGCGTCGTGTGGTTGATCGCCGTCACCCGACTTTGATCGAATATCCGCACGCCCGCCTTGGTGGCCGCCGCCGCCAGCCCAAGCGCGAAATTCAACGGATGGATGTGGCCAGAGCCCCTATCAAGCGCCCCACCGAAATAGGCATCCGTGCCGATCATTTCACGCATTTCCTCGCGGCTGACGGGGCTGAGCTGCGCATAGCCATAATCGCGGCGCATTTTTTCCACATGCGCGTGCGACTGGCGTACAAACCGCGCCTTGTGGTCGGCATGCAATATGCCGGGCCTGAAATCGCAGGATATATCGTGGGTTTTCATCAGCTTATGAACCAAATCAACCGAGTCCAGCGACAAATCCCACAGTTTGCGGGCATGATCCAGGCCGACCATCGCCTCAAGCTCATCCTGTTCCAGCCGCTGGCCCACCGCCATCTGCCCGCCATTGCGCCCGGACGCGCCCCAACCGGCGCGATGGGCCTCAAGCAGGATCACGTCATAACCCTTTTCAGCCAGATGCAGGGCCGAGGACAGGCCGGTAAACCCACCGCCAATCACACAAACATCACAGCGCAAATCACCCCTGGCCAACGGATATGTCAGATCGGAATTGGCCGTGGCGGTGTAATAGGTGTCAGGCAGTTTGCCGGTCGGATCATTGATCGTCAGGATATCCATGCGGATTGTCCAATTCACTGGAATAAGGGGTGGGTGCAAAGGCAGGGCAATAATATGATCAAATTATTTGGCGTCAACCGGATTGCAGGTTTGCAACCGACAAAACCCCGAAGCATTCTAACTGGAATCCGGGGTTTTTTGCGCCACTTAGCCCCGATCTCGCATCTGATTCACCTCGGAATTGCGGGGGGCACCAGCATGCAAATCAGCGGCTTCCCCGGGTTTTTGGTCGGTTCGCAGAGGAAATACTCAGGTTTTTCGCCGTAAAAAGCACCATTCAAAACGCGCCGAATTGCCGCTGGTCGCGCGATTCGGGTCATATTGCTAACCTATTGTAAAACAAGAACCTTTCCCGATATCGATATACTCCCCTGCGACAATAAACCCCGATTTTTCGACCGCCTTTCCCGGCTGAGGGTTACAAATCGTTACAAAATAAGGACTGCAATTTCGGTCAGAAAAGCTAATGTCGCACTTCAACAGCTTACTTTTTATCATTCTGCGCCCAAGACCAAATCAGCTCACTTGGCTGGAAATATAACGAACACGAACGGCAACAGATTTTGCCGTTTTCGTGGCCGGAATACCTGTGCGCGGACAAACAAGAGGGATACCGATGTCTGGAAAAACGCAAACGCAACATTTCACTGTGCGCCCGGGTTTCGCGATCGCAGTTGGTCTGCTCGTGATTTCGCTCTATTTCGTCTGGGCGGCGTTTGGCGCGGCCCCGATAAGCCTGAGTTTCGCCAACAGTAGCGGGGAGCCCGACGAGCTGCCGATGCCGATGGAAAGCGTGGAAATCGAAAGCGCCACCATGAAGGGCATGGCCATGGGTGGTGAAGCCGGAGGCATGACCCCGGACGAGTTCACCGACATTGCCTATAATTTCATCGATGATCTGAGTCTCGAGGACGGCTCGGTGCGCCCGACCATGGAATGGACCATGAAATCGCAAAGCGACGGCGGCGAAATGGATGCGTCAACCGCCATGCAGCCGGGTGGCGATATGGACGCTGACACACCGATAGATGTTTACGTCATCGTCCAGCGATTCGGTTATGAGCCCAGCGTTCTGCGGCTGAAGAAAGATACACCTTACCGGTTCATCATGATGGCGATTGACGTCAACCATGGTGCCGCCATCCGCACCGCGCTGGCAGGCCACATCATGCGCCGTCCGGCGATGGTGTTGACTGAAACGGTGATGACGTTCACCGAAACCGGTGAATTCATGATGTATTGCACGGTTTATTGTGGCGTTGGCCACGATCAAATGAGGGGGAAGATCATTGTCGAATAGCATCACAACCGAACCGGAAATCGTATCGGACAGCAAGCTGACCAGCCGGATCAAGCGGCTGGCACCAGCCGATAAACGGGTTTTTCTGGCGTTTTTCACCATGGCCGCGATTGCGCTGGCTTTGGGTGTCGTATTCGCGGTGCTGACCGCCGCCGGGCGCTCCGGGCTGATCTCACTTGACAGCGATGTTGCTTACCGGGTGCTGGGCATGCACGGGGTCACGGTTTTCTTTTACTGGCTGTACTTTGTGCAGGCCGGTTTCGTGCTGCTGCTGGCCTCGGTCTATACCAAGGGTGCCGGGGCGATATTCCTGCGCCCCGCCGCCTGGCTGGGTTTTGTGCTGATGGTGATTGGCATGGGCATCAGCGAATACGGCCAGCTCACCAGCGATACCATCCTGCTTTATAATGGCAACCCAAGCCTGCTGATCGATGATCCCTCGGAGGGCCGGTTCTTTTACATGGGCTATGTGTTTTTATTCTCGGGTCTGCTGCTGGTCGGGTTGTCGGCGCTGGCAACCGCGCTGCGCCCAAAACTGACCGGTCGTAACCGCGAAGAATGGTCACCCGTCACCTTTGCCGTCGTCGCCTGGAGCGGTTTGCTTCTGGTCAGCGCCATCGCTGGCGCCAACGCGTTTCTGCCGCCCCTGATGTGGACATTGGGGCTGCGCGAGGCAGTTGTCGGCTACGCCATGAGCTGGAGCGTACTGTTTCACAACGTGCATTACTTGCCGCTGATGGCGACCGTGGTTCTGTGGTATATCCTGATGGAGAACCTGACCGGGGTGAAATCGGTGTTCGGTCAGGGGTTTTCCAAGGTTGTGTTCGCCATTTACATGATCTTTGTGCCGCCGACCTCGCTTTACCACCTGTTTTTAGAACCCGGCATGGCCGAAGCGGTGCTTGTGGTTGGTTCGCTGCTGTCGCTGTTCATTGCGGTGCCAACCATTCTGGTGTTCGTGGTGATCGTGGCCTCGCTTGAATCCTATGCCCGCCAGCGCGGTGGGCGGGGCTTGTTCGGCTGGATCAAAATGCTGCCCTGGCGCAATCCGGTGATGGCGGCACTTGGTATGGCAACAGTCAATCTGGCGATGGGGGGCGTGTTCTCGATGGTCCTGATCCAAAGCAAGCTGGCAGTGCTGCTCAGCGACACATTCTTTGTGCCCGGTTACTTTCACTTCCTGACAGTCGGCGGTGTTTCCCTGACCTTCATCGCCATGCTGATCTATGTCGTGCCATCGCTGACCGGCAACGCGGTCTGGCGGCCCCGGCTGCTGGCCCGCCTGCCGCATATCCTGACCATCGGCCTCAGCCTGTTCGGTATTGGTGGCATCGCCGCCGGGTATCACGGTATTCCAAGGCGGGTGTTCAACCTTGGCTATCACGTCGATGACGCGGTGGAGCATGTGGATCCGCCGTTTATCTGGGGCACGCTGATGGGGTTTGTCGGCGCTGGCTCGCTGGTGATGGCCACTGTGTTGTTCATCTATATCTACGCGCTGTTTCGCATGCTGTTTTCGGCCAACCGCAAGATTGGTATCAACGTGGAAGATCTGCGGGTGGTCGACTGGAGCGGCACCGTGGTTGGCCGCCAAAGCGCATGGGTTGGCCCGCTGGCGATCGTTGTCATGGTGTCGGGGATGTATTTCTTCACCATTCTCAGCTTCAAAATTCTTGACAGCGTGTCGATCCTGACCGCTGGCGGAGGGCACTGAGATGTCAGATCAAAGGAGGATAAAATCATGAAACGACTTGATACCCTGTTGCTAAGCATTGTCGCCGTGATCTGGAGCACGCTGGCCTTGATGTATTACATCATCCCGGCCATTCACATGCCCAGTTCCTATCGGGTCTGGGGCATGGGCGCGCTGATTTTCGTGGTGATAACCGTTCTGTCGGCGCAAGCGGACCGCAAGCGCTGACACCCAGTCAGAGCCGTTTTGCACCAATGAGAAGGATAATGGTCAGGAGAAGACTCGATTACACCCTCCAACACTATGATATATATAGCAATACTTTAGTGTGGTTTTGCTACATACCCCCAATTGTACCCCCAAAATACAACCTATGCGGAGGTTTGAGTCCCTATTATTGACCTATAATTGTGTATGGTCAGCTATGTTCACCCCTAGGCCAGATGTTTTCGAAACTATATCATTACTCGCGAATCATTTGCCAGTTCACTTTTCCAATCCGGATGTCCAGTTTTTGACATGCACAATGAAATTTTCACCAATCAATCCGTTCGGCTAATTGCATGTTAGGGGGAACTGCTAAAGGCAACGCCACAAGCGTTTCATACCAGGCTATTTTCGGCCCCATTCGGTAAGTTGTCAGGGGGTTCAAAACCCAACAAAGGACTGTAATCTCACATGTCCGAACATAGATGAAACCGATCTGGGGCGCAATTACCCCAAACTTTTTACTCCTCATCCAATAGCCAAGCAATCTCTTCGTCGTTGGTAAATTGCATCAAGAGGTCCACGAGTTCTGATTTGCTCAGGCCAAGCAGGCGTTTTTGAATGGTGTGATGTTGGTTAACCCGCTCAATCGTGTCTGGGCTTGAAGAATATTGCGAATCCCTGTCAGCTATAACCGTCAGCGCCGTTGCCGCGATATGTTTGCAGGGACCAAAATCGGCGAATGCGAGGCAAGTGCAATCACCCTTCAGCTTTCGACCATTGATGGCCAAGGTAACTTTGTAGACATGGCTACCCGCACAGTGTGCCGTGACGTGATTTTCCGTGACCTTGTCGAGGACAACCAAACCTTGATTAAAATAGTCTTGCCCGCGTTCGATGTAACGTTCATCCACATAGTGTTTTAGCTGGGATTTGGTTAAGTTCATGGCAGCATCCCTGAATTTGACCCAATACTTACCACCGATCATGACACCAAAGCCAACAATCAGAGAATTGAAGCAACCGTTTGCCGGACGCTGGCGCATTATTGACGCAGACTGCTTTGACCGTGACTATTTAGATCTTTGTGGAGAGGCGTATCTGACTATTGCCTCAGAAGGCCGGGGTGAAATATCCTTTGGCGCCTTGGTGGCGGGCCTTAACTTCAGTTTTGCGCCGGGAGCATTATTTTTTAACTGGCACGGAAGCGATGAGATGGACGAAAGCACTGGCCAAGGAGTGATGGAATTGGTTGGCGTGCAAGAGGCAGAGATCGAACTTGAATACAGTTCCGGCGATATCGCGGTGTTGATGGCGGTCAGGATAGCGAATGACTGACCACAAAAGGTCTCAGGACCCTGTGTCTGCAATAGACGAGATCCAACGAAGGTTGGGCGAGCTCGAGATCGAAAAACAATCGCTCGAAGCGGAATTGAGGCGGCTTGAGGCAGAGGCCTCTTCGCGGCGGTCTGTCTGCCAAGCCCGTCCCAACCTATCCAATCAGGAAAAGATTTCAATTTTCCGACGCTTGTTTCGGGGGCGCGAGGACGTTTTTCCGTCACGTTGGGACAACTCTAAGATCGGCAAGTCCGGCTATGCCATAGCCTGTGGGAATGAATGGGTCCGAGGCATATGCCGTAAACCACAGATCAAATGCACCAAATGTGAAAACAAAGCCTTTTTGCGGGTAACAGATGAAGTCATCCGATGCCATCTATCGGGAAAAGATGCGCGCGGGCGTCCGTTCTGCGCAGGAGTTTACCCAATGCTTCAGGATGAAACCTGCTGGTTTTTGGCGGCTGATTTTGACAAGGAAACCTGGCAGACCGACGTTGAAGCGTTTGTTCAGACTTGCCGGAATAATGGAGTGCCCGTCTATGTTGAACGCTCCCGGTCGGGCAACGGCGGACATGTATGGGTATTCTTTTCGGAGCCAGTCTCAGCGGCGGATGCGCGCCGTCTGGGCACCTGTTTGCTTACTATGACTATGGAAACTTACCCCGAGCTTGGATTCGCATCATATGACCGCCTTTTTCCTAGTCAGGACACAATGCCCAAGGGTGGGTTGGGAAATCTTATTGCTCTGCCTTTGCAATTTGGTCCGAGACAGAAAGGCAACAGCGTCTTCGTGGACGAACAGTTTGCGCCGATTGCGGAGCAATGGGAACTCTTGTCTTCCGTCACGCGTGTATCTGCCGAGGGGCTGAAAACGATTTTGTCTGATATGCCCATGCGCGGCACAGCAATTGGACTGCCGTTCCCAGAAGACGATGAGAAAGCAAAGAAGCCTTGGGCGTTGTTACCGTCCCGGAAAACAGAGCATCCTGCATTGTCAGGTTTGTCAGTGCCAAAGACGCTTTCAATTGTCTTGAGTGACCAAATTTACATAACAAAGGACGGCTTGCCGCCCGCCCTGCGTAACGAATTGCTGCGTTTGGCAGCCTTTCAGAACCCTGAGTTTTACCGCGCCCAAGCAATGCGTTTGCCGACTTTCGGCAAACCACGCATTATAGCTTGTGCTGAAGACTACCCGGAACACATAGCACTCCCACGGGGAGTGCTTGATGCGCTCAGAGGTTTCACAGATGAAATGGGAATTTCCTTAGCACTTGATGATCAAAGATACGCTGGTGAGTCGATCAAAACTGAATTCCAAGGGACACTGACAAAAAAATCAACGCCAAGCAGCAAATGTGCTGCTGGCTGAGGACATTGGTGTGTTGTCGGCGACAACTGGTTTCGGAAAGACCGTTCTGGCGGCAGCGATGATAGCCAAACGCGGAGTGAATACACTGATCCTTGTTCATCGCCGTCAACTGCTGGACCAATGGTTGGCCCGGTTGGACTCATTCCTAAACACGGGCACTGTGTCCCTTGGCTATCTCGGTTCAGGCAAACGGAAATTATCAGGGCAAATTGATGTGGCACTAATGCAAAGCTTGGTGAAGAAAGGTGAAGTCGATGACAGCGTGGCGGATTATGGGCAACTGATTGTGGATGAGTGCCATCATATTTCTGCGGTAGGCTTCGAGCTACTCGCGCGACGCAGCAAAGCGAAATATGTTCTCGGTCTGACGGCAACACCGATCAGAAAGGATGGCCACCACCCAGTAATTTTCATGCAATGCGGCCCTATTCGCTATCGCGTGGATGCGAGGAGTGAAGCTGCAAAGCGATCCTTCGGGCATTTATATTTTTCACGCACGACCGAATTCAGATTGCCATTGAGTGAGGAAACGCCACCGATCCAATCTATCTATCAGATGCTGGCGCAAGACGCCACTAGAAATGATTTGATATTTGATGATGTCCTGAAAGCGCTTGATGCTGGGCGTAGCCCGGTTCTTCTTACCGAACGGCGAGAGCATGTGTCTTACTTCGCCGACCGTTTCAAGGGTTTCGCCAAGAATATAATCACCCTCCAAGGCGGCATGGGTATCAGGCAAAGGCGGGCAGCCTATGCGGCCTTATCGGAGGTGTCTGACGGTCAGGAGCGGCTGTTGATCGCCACAGGGCGATATCTTGGGGAGGGATTTGATGACGCTCGCCTTGATACATTATTTCTAACCATGCCAATCTCATGGAAGGGTACCTTGGCCCAATACGCTGGCCGTTTACATCGTGAGCACCATAACAAACGTGAAGTTGTTGTGATTGACTATGCTGATCTTCAGGTTCCGGTGTTGGCTCGAATGCATCAGAAACGCACTAGCGGTTGCAAAGCACTTGGCTACAGCATGGTTACGTCAGTGCCTTGGGAAACGGCAACCGGCGGAACTTGACGTTCTCTCACCATTTCTTACAGATAAGGCGTGTGAGAAACGCATCGATTTGAAAAACGGCTCCAGTTCGAGATCAGCCTGACGACCAAAATCTATGGCCAGATTGCTTCGATAACGCGATCAAGGGGCAATGGCGTTTGACCAAAATCTAGATGCGCCTCCGCAAATGGTGCAACTTTTGCTGTAAACACTCAGTGCCGGTCAGTTTCAAAAGACCTAACTAAGGAATCTCTCAGAGTTCACCCGTGAGAAGCTATGTTCGCTGGGACACGCGGATTATGATTTATTACTCCATGCTTCTCATGGTGACACTTATCAGATCTCTATCTTTATAATTATCAATAGTTTATGCTAGATATACGTATTATAGATGAACATAGTTAATCGCCCCAATACCCGCAAAAAAAGAGCCTAATGAGAGCCTAAGAATGCCACAAACGAAACTCTCGGACGTGTCAATCCGGAACTTCCCGCTACCTGAGAAAGGTCAAGTGACATATTGGGATGTGGCTTTACC
>JAADIC010000217.1 GCA_013151535.1 Alphaproteobacteria bacterium
ATGGCAAGCATGCGCCCGAACTGCAAACGCCGCTCTGTCAGCCCTTGCGCCTCAAACCTGTCATAGAGCCGTTGCAGGGCCCGGTAGCGCGCGCTCTTGTGCGGATCACTCGCTGCGCCATAAATCCAGCTATCGCCAATTTCCCGGGTGACCAAAGGCAATGTTTTGCGCGCATTCCAGGCGATGGCGCCGAAAGCTTCCAGCGATCCGGCCCCCACAGGCACGCCCGGATAGGCCCTGGCCAGATTGCGGTAAATGTCAACGACCTGGGAGACGCTTTGCGGCCCGCTATTGTCAAGGGTATGGGCAAAGCTTAGCGCTTCGCCCAGCCCTTTGGGCATACTGGTATCGCCATAAGAATGTTCAACCATGACCACGACTTCGGAGCCATCGGTTGCCCGCCAGCGGAAAAGATCAGGCACGTCGGGACGCGGTGTGGCGGTATTGATGCCGATGTGCAAAAATCGGATGCCGGCCGCAGCGAGCAATGGCACGATCCCGCGTGTATGCCCGGGCACATCGGTCATTTTTGCGGAACGGGTCGTTTTGCCAAAACGCTCGTCAAGTTCAGCGGAATAGGACAGGGCTGCCCGAAAAACGGCCGGAGACATTAATTCCGAATGAGTGGTGAAGGCAAGGGCGTGCCAGCGCACAAGCCCGTTTCTGATCGCGCGTTCAAGCCGTGCCGCCTCGGGGGTGGAGCGCGAATTCAGGTGATCCCAGATCAGCCAGGCGCCGGTAGTCCAGACGAATTTTGGCGCGCGGCGGTCCTCGTAGAAAAAATACTCGGCGGTATCAAGCGCCTGCGGTAGAAAATGCTCGTGATATTGCGCGCGAACCTGAGCGGCGTATCCGGTAAAGCCGATATCAAGATGGGTTTTGAATATCAAGTTTATGAGTTTCGGGGTCATCGGAGCTAGCCGACAGAGCCGCGCACCACCAGGCTGGTGGAAAGCGATTCGATCAGTATGGGGGCGTCCGGGGTTTTCAGACGGCGCAGGATCAGCCGGATTAGCGCATCAACCCGTTCGCGCAGGTCGACCTTTACCGTCGTCAGATCATAAGCGCGCCATTTTACCTGGGCAATATTGTCAAACCCGATGACCTTGACATCTTTTGGAACCCGTAAGCCCAAAGAGTAACGTAGCGCATCCATGGCGCCAAAAGCACTAACGTCATTTGCCGCAAAGATGGCGTCAACCCCGTTGTCGACGCGGAACTGGCTTAAAATAGCCGCATGTGCGCTATCATAGGTAAAATCGCCCGGGACAATGATTGGCGCCGCCATCCCGCGCGCCGCCATGATTTCGCTCAGGGTGTGTTTGCGCTCGCGCGCCGCCAGCGAACGCGGATGTCCATCAAGAAAGGCAATGCGTTTGCACTCAAAGCCCTGCAACAGCGCCACGGCCTGCTCTATGCCCCGGCGCTGGCAAACGTTGAGCCGGTCATAAAGCATGCCCGATCCTTGGTCTTTGGCCGCTGAGGTCTGATTGTCATATTCGACGTAAATCGGAACCGCCCTGCCGATAACCTTGGCCAGGGTTTCGCGCCGCACATTTTCGACAAAGACAATAACCGAATCCGGATTGAACCCGCGGATATAGGACAATAATTGCGGGTCGATCTGCTTGTCCGCCCGTGTCTTGAACAGCAATGTGGCAAACCCTTCGGACTGGAGGGAAGTAGTAAGGGCGTCGATTTCCTGACTTTCCCAGGGACTGCAAACGTCCGGAACGATTACTCCGACCAGGTGGGAGCGTTTGGTGACCAGGGATCGCGCGGCGTGGTTGGGGACATAGTTCAACTCCCGGGCCAGCTTTAGAATCAAGGCCCGCTTTTCCGGTTTGATTGAGGCGTCGGGATTAAAGGCGCGCGAGACGGCAACCCGGGAAACGTTGGCTATTTTGGCGATTTCACCGGCGGTGGTGCCCTGGCTGTTTTGCAAGTGGTTCACATAAATTTCCGATCAAATTGAACACGTGTACATAAAAATTGGACTGAGTGATGGCTTAAGTCAATAGGCACAAGAGTATAATAATTACCTTAAGCACCCTGTGCTCCATAAATAAATGAATAATATCAGCATATTAAATATATTTTTCAGAATCTTTGCACTTTTAACAATCCGCGAGCGAAATCGTTCGCCAGATTTCATATTGACCAAAATGAAAGCGCGTGCAATCATTCTTGAAAACAATGATGGGGCAAACCATCGCTTTGACCAAATGTGGGGCAAACGTCACTTTGAACCAAATGGAGGAACTAATGCTGAAATCAACGACTAAAATATTAACCGGGCTCGCTATGTTCACAACGCTTGCGCGCCGGGGCTTCCGTTGTTTGTCGCACCGGCGTTTTCGGCCGAATTAACGATTACCTGCCGCTGTGTGGAGGGTGGGGTCAATTCCAGTCAGGTGAAATGGATCAAGAGCGTCGTCATTCCGAATTTCACCAGCAAAATGCAGGCCGAAGGTAAGGACGTTTCCGTTACTCTGAGAGAATTTGCCGGCTCGGACGAGCAACTGACGCAACAACTGGCTCTGGATTTCTCGACCGGGGCGGGGGCGGATCTTTCTGCCTTTGATGGTTTCCTGATCCCCAATTTCGTTGACGCCAAACTGCTCAAGCCACTTGAGGAAATTGGTGGGGATGCGGTCAAAAACTGGGACGGATGGTCGCATATATCCCAGGGCTCGCAAGATTTGATGGCCTATAACGGCAAGAATTACGGTATTGCCCTGGGCACCGACACACGAATGATCTTTGTGCGCAAGGATATGTTTGCCAAGGCGGGCATTGATGCCGATAGCTGGCAGCCAAAATCATGGGAAGACATTCTTGATGCGGCGCGCAAGATCAAGGCGGCAATCCCCGGCAGCGCACCGCTGCAACTGGATGCCGGCGTCAATATGGGTGAAGCCACAACCATGCAGGGCTATTGGATGGCTATCCTTGGCACCGGCGAGGGTCTGTTGAACAAGGATGGCAAATGGATCGTTGAAAGCCAGGGTATTCTTGATGTGCTCAACCTTTATAAGACGATTTATGTCGACGAAGCTCTTGGCGACCAGCGGGCCCAGCTTTTGGGCGACGGACGCAACCGCACCTTTGCCAATTTCCGTGACGGCAAGACGGCAATGCTGGTTGAAGGCGACTGGTTTTACCGCTCGGTTACGGCGCCGGGATCGGAATTCGCGGTTGCCAATCGTGACGAGGTCATGACCTGGAAAGAGATGCCGGCGGAAACTCCGGGATCCGGAATTCGCGGTCAGGATTTCGTTACCATTTCCGGGGGAACCGGCTTTGTGATCAATCCCAACACCAAGGAGCCTGAAGACGCCTGGGCGCTGTTGGCCTATATGAACAGCAAGGAGGCGCTTGACGCCTTCCAGAAAATCCAGCCGCGTGTACGAATTCGTGACGATGTCGCCATCCCGAATTCGAAATTCCTCAACGATACCGCGCGTATATTGCTGCCATTAACGACAGCGCGGCCCAACAACGCCAACTATAATGACGTGTCGATCGCAATCCAGCGCATGACCGAAGCTGTGGTCTCCGGTGAGAAGTCGCCAAAAGAGGCGATGGCCCAGTTTAAAGCCGTCGTCACCAATATTGTCGGCGCACAAAACACGGTCAGCGAACTATAGATTATCGTTGCCTGTGGCCTGCCCCATCCCGGGGCGGGCCGTCTCCCGGGTGCAACCATGCCCGCCATGGCGGGCATGGTCGAGAGGAAAAAATGAAAACCGGTCATCCCCTTTTCAACCGCCGTATCAGCACTCTGTTCATGTCACCGGCGGCAATCCTGGTTGGCCTGTTTGTGATTGCGCCGTTTTTTTGGATAATATTCGTTTCCTTTACCAACCGGTCTCTGCTGGGGGTAACCGCGGTCAATCCGCAATTCGTTGGCTTGCAGAACTATATCAACCTGTTCAATCCTGCTGGCTTTTTTGATCGCGGCCAGTTCGGTTTTTCACTGATCTTGACGATACAGTTCGTCTTGCTTTCAGCGCTGGTTGGTCAGGCGGTTTTGGGAATGCTGCTCGCCTGGCTGATGCAATCGGTACCCAAATCGGTAAAATCGCTAACAGAATCGGCGGTGATCGCCGCCTGGATCCTGCCCGAAGTGGTCATCGGCTTCGCCTGGTTCGCCTTTTTGGACTATGACAACGGCACGCTGAACATGATGTTGAACGCGCTGGGTTTGCCGCGTGGCGACTGGCTGTTGAAGTACCCGTTCTGGGTTATCGTTGTCTTCAACACCTGGCGCGGGGCGGCTTTTTCCATGATGCTGTTCAACTCGGCCTTTTCTTCAATCCCCCCGAGCTATTTCCAGGCCGCCAGCGTCGCTGGCGCCAATAGCTGGCAGAAATTCCGCGACATCGCATTGCCGCTTATCCGTGGCCATGTCGTGACCGACCTGAT
>JAADIC010000369.1 GCA_013151535.1 Alphaproteobacteria bacterium
ACCAGATCAATGCTTTCGACCAACTCGTCACACACAGTCCCGCGCGCACCATCCGCCGCCGCAGACTGGTCGTAAATAATCAGCGGCACCTTGACCGAGCAGTCGTGGAACAGGCATTTTTCACCCATCCAGTGATCGCCCAGATAATCCCCATGATCCGAGGTGACGACGATCATCGTATCCTCCATCGCGCCGGTTTCCTCGAGATAGGCAAACAGCCGCCCCATCTGGTCATCGCACTGCTTAATCAGGCCCATATAGGCGGGGATGACGGTGTTGCGCACCTCGTCGCGATGGAACGCCTTGCCGACCGCATTGTTGATGAACTGATCGTATACCGCCTGCGTGCCGATGCGTTCACCATCGGCGCGATTGACCGGCTGAATCTGGTTGTGGCCATACATGTTGTGATAGGGCGCGGGCACGATATAGGGCCAGTGCGGCTTGATATAACTTGCGTGCGCAAGCCACGGCCTGTCACCATCCTGCGCCTCGATGAAATCGATCACGCGGCTGGTCAGCCACGGTGTTTCGCTGTCTTGCTCGCGGATATTGGCGGGCTTGTCGGCGTGCATCATCAACCAGCCCGAGGCAATATCACCGCTTTGATCGACACCGGCATTGGCGTTGTCCTGCCACGGATTTTCTGCCGCGTATCCCTTCGCCTTCAGGTATTCGTTATAGGGCGAGCGGCGTTCGTCATAAAACCCGCCCGGCCCCTCGGCCCACAGACCATCATCGCGGATATAGATGTCAAAACCACATTCCGACAGGCGCGCGCCGATCATGCCGTTATGGCTGATGCCAAGGCGATCAAGCCCCTCGATATCCGGCGTCATATGGGTCTTGCCGATCAAATAGGCATCCATCCCGACCTTGCGCAGATGATCCCCCAGGGTCTGTTCGCCGACCTTCAGCGGATAGCCGTTATTCTGCGCCCCGTGGCTGTGGACATAGCGCCCGGTATAGGTGCTCATCCTTGAGGAACCGCAAATCGGCGATTGCACATAGGCGCGGGAAAACCGCACGCCCTTGCTGGCGAGGCGGTCCAGATGCGGGGTTTGAAGATGTTGATGCCCCGCACAACTCAGGTAATCGAAGCGCAATTGGTCGAACATGATGAACAGGATATTCTTGGTTTTTCCGGTCATTTTCGATTCCGTCTTTTTGGCTGATGAATGGTTGTGCCAGCGGGTTGGAAAATTCAAGGGCAATCCGCCGTTGCGCTAGCGGGCTAGCGGGCTAGCGGGCTAGCGGGCTAGCGGGCTAGCGGGCTAGCGGGCTAGCGGGCTAGCGGGCTAGCGGGCTATAGCGGGCTAGCGAAGCCAGAGCTTGGTGCGCATCTCCAGTCAACCGGTTTATTCATTTCTATTTCCAGAAAATCCCGTACCGCTCCACGGTTGGCTTAAGACCAATCCAATGGTACGATCTGATTTCGGTGCAGAAATCGCGCACAAATATAATAGAAGAACTCGAGCAACACATGTCCCTCTGGTCCCGCATCGCCGACGCCATTTCCGCCCTTACGCAAGGCGAAAGCCTTGGCGATGTGTTTGCCAAACTGCGCACACCGCCCGAACGCAGTGTGGCGTTTGCCATCGCCATTATCGCGCTGGGGGCCAAGATGGCCAAGGCCGATGGCTTGGTCACCCGCGACGAAGTCACCGCCTTTCGCGAAGTCTTTCACATCCCGAAAGCGGAGGAGGCACAGGCCGCCAAAGTCTTTGATCTGGCCCGTCAGGATGTCACCGGCTACCGCGCCTATGCCCGCTCCATCGCCAATATGTTCGCCGACAATACCGAGGTGCTGGAGGACCTTCTGGAGGGCCTGTTTTACATCGCCATGGCCGATGGGGAATACCACCCGATGGAGGATGATTTTATTCACACGGTTGCCGGTATCTTTGGCCTCAGCGACCGTCGCTTCCGCACCCTTCGCACCCGTTTTGCCCCCGGTGCCACCCCTGATGCCTATGACGTTCTGGGGGTTGATCCCGACACGCCGATCGCCGAAATCCGCGTCGTTTGGCGGCGTGCCGTGCGTGAAACCCATCCCGATCAGATGATGGCACGCGGTGTACCAGAAGAGGCGATAAGCCTTGCCACCCGCAAGCTGATCGCTATCAACAAGGCGTGGGATGAAATCCAGGCCGGCCACGCCTGATGCGCATCGCGACCTACAATGTCGAATGGTTTTCCGCCCTGTTCAACCGCAATGATAAACTGCTGCTGGATGATAAATGGTCGGTGCGCTATAAAATCACCCGCGCCCGGCAGATCGAGGCGATTGCCAAGGTTCTGAGCGTGATAGATGCCGATGCCGTGCTGATCGTCGAGGCTCCGAACACCAGCAAACGCCAATCTTCAACCCGCGCTCTGGAGCATTTCGCCAAGGTTTTTGATCTGCGTACCCGCCGCGCATTGGAGGGCTTTGCCAACCAGACAAGGCAGGAAATCACCCTGCTTTATGACCCCGATGCCTGTCACGCTCGCCATGATCCCATCGGCGGCCCACCCAACCGCAGCGATCCCTTTGATGCGCCGCGTTTTGACACCTCGTTCCTGTTTGATCTGGATGATGATACCAGGCCCGAAACCGTCACCTTCTCCAAACCGCCGCTCGAAGTGGCGCTGACACCCAAAGGTGGCAAGCCCCTGCGCCTGATCGGGGTGCATGTGAAATCCAAAGCGCCGCACGGGGCGAAATCGGTTGAGGAGCAGGTCAAAACCTCCATCGAAAACCGGCGCAAGCAACTGGCCCAATGCCGCTGGCTGCGCCGCCGGATTGACGGCCATCTTGATGCGCGTGAACCAGTGATCGTGCTGGGCGACATGAATGACGGCCCCGGCCTTGACGAATATGAATTGCTGTTCGGCCAATCCAGCGTCGAGGTGGTGATGGGCCTTGATAACAACGACGATCGCATGCTTTTTGACCCCAACGTGGCCGAGGCGCTGGCCCTGCGCGGCGGCAACCCGCCCGCAACCTCGCGGTTTTACATCAAACCAAGGCGCACTTTTTTGAACGCGCTCTTGGATTACATCATGGTCTCGCCCGATCTGCTGGACGCGGCCAAGGGCTGGACAATCTGGCATCCCTTCGACAATCCCGATTGTTACAATGACGTCGAGCTGCGCGAGGCCCTGCTGACTGCCTCGGATCACTTTCCGGTGACACTGGATATCGACCTCTGACCCCTTGAAATCACGCGATTAATTCCCATGTTATGGGTAACAGAGGCAGGTGCGCGATTTTGCATCTGCACTGTCCCAAGGGTTCTTCGCCCGCTACAGCAACAGAACCCGAACCGGACCTTGAAACTCCCCCCTGCCTGCCCTTATGTCTGAACCCTGAACCCAGACATAAGGCAGGCCATTCATGTTCACGCTCCCCCTTTGCCCCCCCGATATCTTCCGCGATAAAGCCGAAGGCGGCGGCGGTGAATTTGGTGACCTGCCGGAATGGAATTTGGATGATCTCTATCCCTCCACCGACGGCGTGGAAATCACCCGCGATCTTGGCTGGCTGAAAGAGGAATGTGCAGCTTTCGCAGCGACTTACGAGGGCAAGCTGGCGGCTCTGAACGGCGCGGACATGCTGGCCTGTATTCAGGCTTATGAAAAAATCCAGTCCGTCGCCGGGCGCATCATGTCCTTCGCCGGTCTGCGCTATTACCAGAACACCGTGGATGCCGATCGGGCGAAATTCATGTCCGACATGCAAGGCACAATCACCGATATGTCGACCGCATTGGTGTTCTTCTCGTTGGAGCTGAACCGCATTGACGATAAGGTGCTGGCCGCCATGCTGGACAGCAACCAAGCCCTGCGCCGCTACAAACCGGTGCTGGATCGCATGCGCGCCATGAAACCCTACCAACTGTCCGATGAATTGGAAAAATTCCTGCACGATCAATCGGTTGTCGGCAGCACCGCGTGGAACCGCCTGTTCGACGAAAGCACCGCCGCCCTGACGTTTGACGTGGATGGCGAGGCGCTGAACCTTGAAAGCACCCTCAACCTTCTGACCGATCAGAACCGCGAGAAACGCGAAAAAGGTGCCCGCGCTGTGGCATCGGTTTTCGGGGAAAACCTGCCGCTTTATGCGCGTATCACC
>JAADIC010000248.1:0-2435 GCA_013151535.1 Alphaproteobacteria bacterium
GCGCCACGATATCGGTCAGGTAATATTCCCCGGCTGTGTTGTCATTGCCGATCTTGTCGACCAGATCGAACAAATGCCCAGCATCGGCGCAAATGACGCCGGAATTGCACAGGGTCAGGGCCAATTCGTCAGGCGTCGCCTCTTTCGCTTCAACAATCGCGCTTAGGGTGCCGTCCACGCCCACAACAAGCCGCCCATAACCGCCGGGATTTTCGGCCTCAAAACCAAGCACGACCACCGCATGACCGTCGCTGCGCGCGGCCAACATATCCGCCAGCGTTTCGGCGCGCACAAACGGGGTGTCACCGTAAAGCACGATCACGTCACCGTCGAAGTCCGCCAAGGCATCACGCGCGGATTTCACCGCGTCACCTGTGCCAAGCTGTTCTTTTTGAACGATAATTTCAGCCATGGGATCCAGCGATTTCGCCGCCGCTGCCACAAGCTCTGCCCCGTGACCAGCCACAACCACAATCTTTTCCGCCCCGGCTGCAACGCTGGCACGCATGGCATGGGCCAGCAACGGCGCGCCCGCCAACGGGTGCAACACCTTGGGCAGGTCCGAATTCATCCGCTTGCCCATACCGGCGGCAAGAATGAGTGTGGCAAGTGGCATCGTTCAACCTTTACTCAGTTCGCTTCGGTTTTAACGCTGAAGCACAGGGGCCGAAAGCCAAACTTCATCAACAATGCTTTCGGATCGTTACACAACGTGCCAAACTGCGGCAAAACAGGCGAAAGGCCGCGCATGAAAACTGTAATTTTTGATCTTGATGGCACCCTGGCCGATACCAGCGGTGATCTGGTGGCCGCCGCCAATGCCTGTTTTCGCGGCCTTGGCCATGGCAATCTGATCGACCCGGTAGCGGATCAGGAGGTGGCCTTTAACGGTGGGCGCGCCATGTTGGCCCTTGGCTTTTCGCGGCTGGGCACGGCTTGGTCCGAAGCCGATATTGACGCCCAGATTGACAATTTGCTGGCCGCTTATGAGGCCAATATCGACACCCATACGGTGCTCTATGAGGGTGTGGTTCCGGCGCTGGAGCGCCTTGCGGCTGATGGCTATGGCCTTGGGGTTTGCACCAACAAACCGGCCTATCTGGCGGAAATTCTGCTCAAGCGCTTGAATATCCGGCATCATTTCGGGGCAATGCTGGGGGTTGGAAGCCTGCCCGTGCGCAAGCCCGACCCTGAACTTCTGTTCGCCACCATCCGCGAGCTTGGCGGCGCACCTGAACGTTCGGTGCTGATCGGAGATACGATCACGGATCGCAAAACCGCTGAAAACGCCGGTGTGCCGTCGATCCTTGTCACTTTCGGCCCAAAATCCCGCGATGTGGTCGCTATGAAACCGGACGGGTTGCTGGATCACTATGATGATCTGTTTGGCCTGCTGAAAACCATGCAGATCTGAGCCGCATATGAGGAAAAAATTCACCGGAAATTTCACCCAACAGGCGCCGATCCCGGAACCGGCGATAATGGCTGCCGTCAAAATCATGCGCTCGGGCCGTTTGCATCGCTACAATGTGGCTGAGGGCGAGGTGTCAGAAGTCGCGTTGCTGGAACAAGAATTCGCGGCCCTGACCGCTAGCAAATATTGCCTTGCCGTGGCATCGGGCGGTTATGCGATTTCAACGGTTCTGCGCGCCGCCGGAGTGCAGCCCGGCGACCCGGTTCTAACCAACGCTTTCACCCTTGCCCCGGTTCCCGGCGCCATTGCCGGTATCGGTGCGGTGCCGGTATTTGTCGAAGTGACCGAGGGCCTAGTGATCGATCTTGAGGATCTGGTCATCAAGATCAAATCAAGCGCTGCCCGCTTTTTGCTGCTGTCGCACATGCGCGGCCATATTTGCGACATGCAGGCGCTGATGGCGATCTGCGATGGTCATGGCATCAAAGTGATCGAGGATTGCGCCCACACCATGGGGGCAAGTTGGGACGGCGTGCCAAGCGGGCGGTTCGGGCTGGCGGGTTGTTTTTCCACCCAGACCTATAAACACATCAACTCGGGTGAAGGTGGATTGATAATTTCGGATGATCCCGATCTGATGGCGCGGGCCACGATCCTGTCGGGCAGCTACATGCTTTACGGGCGGCATCTGGCAGGACCACCGCAAGGCGCATTCACCGATATCCGGCTGGAAACCCCGAATATATCGGGGCGCATGGACAATCTGCGCGCCGCCATTCTGCGCCCACAGCTTGCTGATCTTAAGCCGCGTATTGCGGCTTGGAGTGACCGCTATCGGCGGGTTCAGACGGGACTTTTGCATGTGCCGGGGCTTAGGATCATCACCCGACCGGACAAGGAACAGTTCGTTGGTTCGTCAATCCAGTTTCTGCTGCCCGAATTCAGCCGCCAGATGATCGAGACCTTGTTGAAGCGATGCGCCGAACGCGGGGTGATGTTGAAATGGTTCGGGGCTGAACAG
>JAADIC010000248.1:2488-3977 GCA_013151535.1 Alphaproteobacteria bacterium
GCCCCAGACCGACCGGATTCTTGCCGGACTGGTTGACATGCGCCTGCCGCTGACATTCTCGTTTGACGATTGTTATCTGCTGGCCGAGATTTTGCGCGAAGAAACAGAGCTTATATTCAAGGCGACGTAGGGGTTTCACAAAATCCTCACAGCGCTTGCACAGTTAGTTGTGCCAGTTGTTACCGCACTTTCCCCGCCGGTCTGATACGTCTGGCCCTGCGACAGTTTCGCACAGTTAACTGGGAAGGAATAAACATGAACACAACTTTGAAATATTTGCGGCTCTCTGGTTCGGCCCTGATGGTGGCAGGCCTGACATTGACCGGGGCAAGCCTGGCGCAGGCCGACGGCATCAAGCCCGGCGAGATGTCGGCCTCGGCCGATGGCACGGCACTTTGGCAGTTTCCCGACAAGCGCGCGCTTGATCCGGCGCTGTTTGGCACACCCGCCAAGCCTTACAACGTGGAACTGCTGCCCATCGCCATGCGCTCGACAAACGCCGATGGCACCGCTTTTACCACCATTTCCAAGCCTTTGATGTTTTCCAACAAGATCAAGATGACAACCGGCAGCTTTGAAATGAAGGTCAAGGATGTGACCGCCAAGGATGGTATGGGCTCCAAAGACGAAGTGGCGATGGAGGCGAATTTTGTCGGCCCCAACGGCCGTAATTTCCGTGTGACCATGAACAAGGTCATCCCCAAAGGGCCGGATCATCCGTTCTTTGGCGGGGTTGGCACCAATGTTCTGATGCATGGCGGCACCGGCATCGGCACACCATTGGTGGCGCAGGAGTTTTCCTATATCACCGCTTGGGGTGTTGGTGACATCTATATCGATGGCGAAAAGGTCGACAGCAAGCGGATCATCCATATCATGGTGTCCGAGCGGACGCGTGACGATGATTTCAAGGTCGGTTTTGGTGTGGCCAAGCCGGATGAGCTGGAGATCCATCTGGCGATGCCACCGCTGAAAGGCTCTAAAACCGGCCCGGTGCCAAGCCCGGTACCGACCGGTGTGAAACTGCCAAATGGTAAGGATCAGCCGTTCATTCATGTGAATTTCTACGGCAATGCCAAACTTGAGGGCAACCAGTTCTATACCTCGAACTAAAACACCGTGGTATGAGCTATCCCGGCAAACCTTCGCGGTTTGCCGGGTTTTCTATGTGATATTCACCGCGTTCAGCCCCAACGCGGTTTGCGTTTTTCAAAGAACGCGGCGATGCCTTCGCTGGCCTCATCCCCCTCCCAACAGGTCACCAGACGCTCGATTGTGGCGTCGATCACCTCGGGCGTGATGGCAGGGCCAAGCGCGCGCGCCAATGCTTTGGCGGCGGCCACGGCCTGGGGGGCAGTGGACAGATAGGGGTGAATCTCGGCCTCGACAGCCGCGTTAAGCGCGCCCTGCGAAACCACTTTCGCCAGCAAATCCAGCCCGCGGGCCTCCTCGGCCCCGAACAGGCGGGCCGACATGAACACGCGCCGGG
>JAADIC010000056.1 GCA_013151535.1 Alphaproteobacteria bacterium
ATTTCGCGCCGCATAATCCGGATTATGTCGATCTGACCGCCCAGTCTAATTACGATCCTGAACTGGCCAAGAAACTGCTGGCCGAGGCGGGTTTCCCTGATGGCTTCACCACCACGCTGAAGCTGCCGCCACCATCCTATGCGCGTCGCGGGGGCGAGATCATCGCTGCCCAACTGCGGGCTGTCGGCATCAAGACCGAAATCAGCAATCTGGAATGGGCCCAATGGCTGGAGCAGGTGTTCAAGGGCAAGGATTACGGCTTGACCATCGTCAGCCATACCGAGCCTGCGGATATCAACATCTATGCGCGGCCGGATTATTACTTCCAGTATGACAGCCCGGCATTCCAGCAGTTGATGGTCGATTTGAACAACGCCACCGATCCGGCTGAACGCACCGCCATCAATCAGGCGGCGCAACGGATGATCGCGGATGATTATGTGAACGGCTATCTGTTCCAGCTTGCGGCGATCACGGTCGCCAATGCCAAGATCAACGGGTTGTGGAAGAACGCGCCGACACAGGCGAATGATCTGACGGGCGTAAGCTGGTCTGACTAAGACGTCTGTTATTTGGTATGATTCTATGCAACCCTCCGGCCAGTTCGGGGGGTTGTTGTTTTTAGGATAAGTGACATGAGACTCTATGCATTGCTTGTCGCGTTTGTTCTTTTCGCAGCCAGCACGTTCGCTGTCGAGAAACCGTCGACTATTGCCGACACGCTGGCGCTTATGGCCGAGGCTTTGCGGGCGTCTGACAATGTGGCAAGCCTTGAAATTGACAAGGTGGAAAACTCCCTCGAAGTTACCGGTATGGACGGAAATACTATTTTGCTTTTCGCCGGAAATCTGCACCTGCTGTTGAGATCCCTCGAAACTGCGCAAGAGCGTGAGGAAGCACTTTCAGGTCATATCACTGGGGCACTTTTATCCCTTGAGCGCGGCAATCAAAGCTTCACGCGAGACGATTTGGGCAAAGTATTCCCCATTGTTCGCAACAGAAATTTCGAGATTGAATTGGGTTTTGAACTGATCGCAATTCCATTCGCAGGCGAATTGGCAGTGTTCTATGTGCAAGATCTTGGCTCGACCGTGAATTATCTGACGGTCAAGGGAATTGCCAAGGCAGGTGTCAGCAAGAAAGAAATTGAAGCTGCCGCCACCCGAAATGTCGATCAACTGTTGCCGGAATTGACCGTCGACGGGCAGGAAGTATATTTTCTAGTGCTCGACGGGTTTTATGAAACTTCGTTTTTGATGATGGAGGATTATTGGACAAGCGCCTCCCAACAGCTTGGCCCAATTGCCATGATCGTCCCCAATCGCGACTTGGTTGTGTTTGCGCCTGCCGATGACGCGCAACTGGTTCAGTTTCTTAGGAACACGGCCAAGACATATTCAAACGAACTGCCTTGGCCGGTTTCGGATCAAGTCTTTTACTGGAAAGATGAGGGGCCGTGGTCGACCAAGCCTTAGCCAATCCAGCCCAATCGTTGCGCCCAACGTGCATAAAAAATTAGGCCCAGTGTTATCAAAATCGACGCCGCAATTCCGATCACCGCGCTTTGAAACGAAAACACAGTCGTTCCAAGCACGATAGTGCCGATAAGCGAGACAACGAGAATGGGCACAGAGGATGATTTTCGCCTCAACAATTGTACGCAACCCAACGTGCCACCGACAACCGCCACAACGAATGCGATTGTCGCCCAGACTGGGCGCGCGGCCACCAAGGCTTGATATTCTGCGGGCATATTGGCAAGGCTATCGCCATTCATTTGCATGACCAGATTCATCAGGCCCATGGCGTTCCAGAACAGGCCAAGCCAGCCTATCAGCCAGAAGCTCCAGTGCGGTTTGCTCATGGTCATCCTTCTGCCTGCAACTCGGCCAACATCTCATCAATAATTGCATAACCGCTGCCCCAGCCTTTGGACATACCTGCCATCATCTGGGTGAAGCAGGCGACCTCTGCTTCGCTGGCGTTCATCGGCAGTTGGGTCAGGCACACATTTGTCTCGCCTCCTTCATCCGTAAACGTCACCGTGGTCAGAAGGGTTTTCGGCCAGTCCGGCATGCGGGCGTTGGATACGATGTTCCAGTTGGCATCAGCCGAGGAATGGTGCCAGACCAGACGGTTTTCGGGCGTCACCTCCTGAAAATCCATGCGGCTGAAATCGGCGACCTCGCCCCAGCGCATTTCGTTCAGCCATGCCCCGCCCGGTTTCAGATCGAAGCGATGGATGATGGTTTCCACCCCCGGGCCGTACCAGCGGGCCAGCAATTCCGGGTCGGTCCATGTGCGCCAAACCACGCTGCGCGGTGCCTTGAAAATCCGGTCCAATCTGTATTCGCCTTTATCACTCATCTTTTTCACCCTCTGTTGATGTCATGGTAAGAAGAACCGTGTCGAGCTGTTGAAAGCTCGTTCCCCAAAATGCCTCGAACTCTTTCAGCCACGCCACGGCGGCGGCCATCTTGTCCGCTTTCAGGCGGGCGGGGCGGCGTTGTTCATCGATGCCCCGCTCGATCAATCCGGCGCGCTCCAGTACTTTCAGATGCCGTGACACTGCCGGTTGGCTGATCGCAAAAGGTTGCGCGATTTCGTTGACCGAGGCTTTGCCGTCCGCCAATCGAGACAGGATCGCGCGACGGGTCGGATCGGCAAGCGCCGCGAATATGGCGTCGAGATTGGCAGGTGATTGGATATAACCTAACTGTTCCATAACAGGTAAGTTATACGAAAGGCTGGGCTTGTCAATCGGCTGGGGCGCGGCGCTATTCTGTGACATCACCAGCCCCAGAATTTCGCGCACCAGTTTCAGGCGAATGGCGGCGGCGAAATCATCAAAGCTGTCGATCACCATGACGAAGGCACCGGGGCCGCCGATCACCTCGCGCTCAAAATGTTCGACGATGATGTCGTCAGCCAGCGATCCCAGATCAACCTCATCCGTCAGGATCACCAGACCGTTGATGTTTATGCCACGCCGAATGGCCAGATCACGCCACGGGCCGGGCGGGCCGGCGCTGGCCGTGCCGTCGCCGGACACATCGATAACCAGTCGGGGGGCCGAAAAACCGTTGTGCTCAAACCCGGCGATTGAAAACTCCAGCGCACCGGCAATATCGGTGAAGCCCTGCATCAGGCGCGGAGTTGCCAGAATTTGCGCCGAGAACCTCGCCGCACTGTTCGGCCCACGCACCAGCGTCCAGTCGACCGAGCTTGCCTGCTGCCCAACCCCGGCCCATTGCACCACCTGAACCGCAATGCCGCGATCCCCGATCAGGCGGATGGCGGCCAAAACATCGGGATGCAGAAAGGCGGCGGCAAGCCCCCGACGCTGCAACTCGAACTCGGATGCGTCGACCGAGGTTGAGCTGTCAATCGCCAGCACAAGCTCCAGATCGACCTGCTGTTGGGCAAGGGCAAACGTCGGCGACAGGCAGACAAGGACTATTGCCCAAAGCCGTTTCATCCGCCAAACCCCGCCAGCCTGTGCAGCCCGAACGGCGCCAGTTCATCGGGCACCTGACCCGTGTCAACCAGTTGCGCCATCAAATTGCCCAGAACCGGCGCAAGCGTCACGCCGCTGTGGGTGGCGATCAGGAACAGGCCGTCCGCGCCGGGAACAGCGCCAGCAATCGACATCCCGTCCTCGGGATAGGCGCGAATGCCGATGGACAGGGTGCAGTCATTCAGGCAATCAGCCCCCGCAAAGCCGGGTATAAATTCCTGCATCCGTGTCAGCAGCCCCGAGGCCAGATGGTGCAGGTGCCCGGGTGTCTGATCCTCGATTATCCTGCCGTCCACATCATCAGACGCGATGCGCAAGCCGCCGTTGAAATCGGGAAAGAAATGAAACTCGCCGCCCAGATCGGTGTAAACCAGATGCCGCACCAGATTTTTGGCCACAGGCGGGGTGGTGACCAGAAGCCCGGGTACTTTGTTGATTGGAAACTTGGCGAAACCGTCAAAACCGGTCAGAGCGGCCAGCGTTTGAGGCGTATCCGGGCCGGTCGCCAGCACCACGCGCGGGGCACGCAAATTGCCCTGATCTGTGCGCAGGCCCTGCACCTTGCCGTTGTCATCGGCCAGCAGTTCAAGTGCGGCGCAGTTTTCAAAGATCTCTCCGCCAAGGTTTTTCAGGCGTGCTGCCATAAAACCCGCGAAATGTGGCGCGTTGAGGAATTTATCGTCAGGTGTCAGTAAACCGGCGTGGTCATCGGCAAAATCGATATTCGGCTCAAGGTGGCGCAAATCGTCGACCTCAAGCCAGCGCGCGGTATAGCCAAGGTCGTTCAGGCGTTTCGCGGTTTGCTGCGCGTTATCGTAAGTCGTGGGTGAGGACGTGCGAACAAGCTCGATCGCCCCGGCCGGATTGAGACCGATCCGCTCCGCGCCAAACTGCTTGGCCAGATCGTGATACATCGCCACCCCGCGCGCGTTCAGGTGGTGATAAGCCTCGTTCGTGGTTTTGGTGCTGGCATTGACCCAACTAAAATTGTGCGCCGAGGTGCCGCTGGCCAAGCCGCGCCTTTCCAGCAGGCAGGTTTTCAGGCCGCGTTCCGCCAGATATGCGGCGTGGGTCACACCGATGATACCACCACCGACCACAAGAACGTCGAACTGCATAGCGTGCCCTTTTCCGGATCAAGACCTGCCAATCCTGCACCGGTAATTCAATGGTGGTCAAATGCAAATCACGCGCTTTTCGGACTGAAGTGACCTTGAGTCGGCGACCTCGTGATCGGTAAAAGTGTTTCCACTAGACCTGCCGCAAATCCCTCACTACGCTTGGCTTCATGCTTCGTTTTGCCTCCATCCGACTGGTTTCCCTGAGCCTCAGCCTGCTGGCCGCCAGCATCGTGATTTTCGCGGTGGTCGAGGTGATCCCGGGTGACCCGGCCTCGTATATGCTGGGGATGAATGCGCAAGAAGACACGGTTGCTGCTTTGCGCGAACAGCTTGGCTTGGAAGGCTCGATTGTTACGCGGTATTTCACTTGGGTGACGGGGATGTTGCAGGGCGATTTCGGCACGTCTTACACCTACCGCGTGCCGGTGAGCGAGCTGATCCTTGCCCGCATCTGGATCAGCCTGCCGCTGGCGGTATATGCGCTGGCCCTGTCCACGATCATTGCGTTTCCGGTGGGTTTGATTGCGGCGGCGCAGCGCGGCAAAGCGACCGATACGGGTATCATGGCGGCCACGCAGCTTGGCGTTGCGGTGCCGAATTTCTGGTTTGCGATGTTTCTGGTGGTGATCTTCGCCATCAAGCTCAGATGGTTTTCCGCCGGCGGGTTTCCGGGCTGGGACGAGGGGTTCTGGCTGTCGATCAAATCCCTGACCCTGCCGGCGATTGCGCTGGCATTACCGCAGGCCTCCATTCTGGCGCGGATCATGCGCTCCAGCATTCTGGACACGCTCGATCAGGATTATATCCGCACCGCGCGCGCCAAGGGGCTGACCCGTCGTCAGGCCATCACGCGCCATGCTTTGCGCAACGCGATGATCCCGGTTCTGACCATCATCGGCATGCAATTTTCGTTCCTGCTGGCGGGTGCGATCATTATCGAGAACGTGTTTTTCCTGCCCGGTTTGGGGCGGTTGATCTTTCAGGGCATCACCCAGCGCGACCTGATCGTGGTGGAAAGCGTGGTCATGCTGCTGGTGTTCGCGGTGATTACGGTCACATTTCTGGTCGATCTGGCTTATGCCGCAGTTGATCCCAGATTGCGCAGGCGTTGATGAGATTGCCGCGCACATTGATCCTTGGCGGCGGGTTGTTCGCCGTGTTTCTGGCGGCGGCGCTGGTATCGTTTCTGTGGACGCCATTTGACGTTGAAATCCTGAATATCCCCTCCAAGCTGCAAAAACCGAACGCGGTGTTCTGGCTTGGATCGGACCATCTGGGGCGCGATATATTGTCGATGCTGATGGTCGGCGCGCGCACCTCGATTGCGGTGGCGATTGTGGCGGTGGGCATCG
Source organism: Alphaproteobacteria bacterium (assembly GCA_013151535.1). GTDB lineage: Bacteria > Pseudomonadota > Alphaproteobacteria > Rhodobacterales > Rhodobacteraceae > UBA5972. The sequence goes on from JAADIC010000056.1 coordinate 5,991, forward strand.
GCATTGGGCTGGGCCTGCCGCTGGGGCTTTGGGCGGCAGCCAATCATGGGTCGTGGCTGGACGAGGTCATCATGCGCGGCAATGATCTGGTTTTCGCCTTTCCCAGCCTTGTGATTGCCATCCTGATTACCGCGGTGTTCGGCCCCTCGGCACTCAACGCGATCATCGCGATTGGCATCTTCAACATTCCGGTTTTCGCCCGCATATCGCGCGGCGCGGCGCTGTCGATCTGGACGCTGGATTATATCCTTGCGGCGCGGGTGGCGGGCAAGAATGCGGTTCGTATTTCTGTTGAGCATATCCTGCCCAACATCGCCAACCTGTTGATCGTGCAGGGAACGATCCAGTTTTCGCTGGGTATTCTGGCCGAGGCGGCACTGTCCTATGTGGGCCTTGGGGCGCAGCCGCCGACGCCAAGTTGGGGGCGGATGCTGGCCGATAGCCAAACCATGATCTCGTTCGCGCCGCATCTGGCGCTGTTTCCCGGCCTTGCCATTGTGTTCACGGTTCTGGGCCTGAACCTGATGGGTGACGGGCTGCGCGATATACTTGATCCGAAAATCCGCAGGTCACGCCGATGAGCCTGCTTTCGGTCAAAAACCTGAACCTGTCGATCCACGGGGTGCCGATTCTGAAGGGTCTGGATTTCGAGGTTCAACCGGGCGAGGTGTTCGGCATTGTCGGCGAAAGTGGGTCGGGCAAATCCATGACGGCGCTGGCCGCGATGGGGTTGCTGCCCGAGGGGGCGGTTGCGAGCGGCACGGCGCATTTGGAGGGCATTGATCTTTTATCCACCCCCGAGGCTCAAATGTGCGGCCTGCGCGGTAACCGGATCGCGATGATCTTTCAGGAGCCGATGACGGCACTTAATCCGGTCAAGACCATCGGCGATCAGGTGGCCGAAACGCTGGTGATCCACGGGCGCGCCAGCAAGGCTGAGGCCTTGAAAATTGCCCGTGAAAAGCTGGATCGGGTGGGCCTACCCGCCGCGCGTTTCCCACTTGATCGCTATCCGCATGAACTGTCGGGCGGGCAGCGTCAGCGGGTGGTGATCGCACAGGCGATTGCCCTGCGACCGCAATTGCTGATCGCGGATGAGCCGACCACGGCGCTGGATGTCACCACGCAGGCACAAATCCTCAAGCTATTGAAATCGCTGGTTAACGAGGAAGGCATGGCCCTGATCCTTATCACGCACGACTTGGCCGTGGTGTCTGATATTGCCGATCATGTGGCGGTGATGAAGCTGGGTGAAATCGTTGAGACCGGCACCACGGTAGATATTTTTCGCAACATGCAGCACCCCTATACAAAGCAACTTTTCGCGGCTTCCAGCCATGTGCCGGAGCGCGTGGCCGATGCAAAAGACGCGCCGATCCTGGAGGTTGTCAACGCGGTGCGGACCTATGCGATGCCGCGCGAAAAGCTATTTCGGAAACCGCCGCGCTTCAAAGCCGTGAATGACGTGAGCTTCACGCTTTTTCAGGGTGAGAACCTCGGGCTGGTCGGTGAAAGCGGCTGCGGGAAATCGACATTGACGCGGGCCATTCTGGGGCTGGATGCGCTGGACAGCGGGCAGATCAGGCTGTTTGGCCAATCGGTCACTCCGGCGATGCCAAACACATTGCGCGCGGGCGTGCAGGTGGTGTTTCAAGACCCTTACGGCAGTTTCAATCCGCGCTGGAAGGTTGAGCGCCTTGTGGCTGAGCCGTTCCATCTGATGGTTGAAAAACCTGCCGACAGTCGCGCGCGGGTGGCCGAGGCGCTGGACAGTGTCGGTATGAAACCGGCTGATATGGGCAAATACATTCACGAGTTTTCCGGCGGTCAGCGTCAGCGCATCGCCATTGCGCGGGCCCTGATCCTGCGGCCTGATCTGATCGTGTTGGACGAGGCTGTTTCTGCGCTCGATGTGTCGATCCGGGCGCAAATTCTGGACTTGCTGGCGGACCTGTCGGACCGGCTGAACCTGTCTTATCTGTTCATCAGCCATGACCTTTCGGTGGTGCGGGCGATTACGGATCGTGTGCTGGTAATGAAGGCGGGTCAGATTGTTGAAAGCGGGGACACAGAAGACGTTTTCACCAACCCGCAGCACGCCTATACGCGCGAATTGCTGGCGGCGACACCACGATTGCCGGACAATGCGGTGGCCTGACATCGGGGGGTTTTGAACGGTCTATCGGCGTGGCCGGTTTTCGTGTAAACAGAAGGGAATTTCGCAAGGGCAAGCCATGAACAGGCCTGAAGAAACCGTTGGAGCGTTGAAAAACCCCGTCGTATTGCTGGCGATTTGCGGGGCGGTGACGGGTGTCTTGAACGCCACTTTTATGTTATATGATGTCGCGGGAACCAAGCACCTGTTAGGGGTTTTCTTTGGGATTTGTGTCGCCATGTCGCTGGTACATCTGAAGCTGGCAAGTGTAAAACAGGCGGCCTTTGTCTTCGTGACATTTGCGGTGTCCTGGGTCGCGGCGTATCAGGCGGCCCTTCAATGGTCAGACGGGTTCGAGGAGCTTTATCAGGTCGGATTTCCCACAGGCGCGCTTGGGGCTGGGATCGTCGCGATTGGCTTTGCCGTGATCTTTCCATCTGCGCGCACGCCGTCGGCTTTTCTGCGCACGGTTTCTGTCGGGGCAATAGCGGGTCTGCTGTTGGGGCTTGATAGCCCGTATTTTCTGTTCATCATTTGGCAAACGCTTGTGGCGGCCAGTCTGGCTGCATGCATTTCAAACCAAGCGCAAGATCACCGGCAAACAACGGGATAGCGCCTCGTCCAAAATATCTGAGCGCCATCTGCGCTTGATCGGACGTAACTGGGTAGGTCAGATATTGTGGACGATACCTTAAGCGTGGCATATGGGCGTAAATCTGGCAAATACCGCCTGTAAAATCCATCCAAGAGGATCATCTTATGACCGTTCCCGCCCTTTGGTATCCAACCGATAAATGCTTTGTGGACGGGGGCTGGGTTGATCCGGCATCGGGCGAAACCCTGCCGCTGGAAAACCCGTCAACTGGCGCGCAGATCGGGCGGATTGCGCGCGGCGGCAAAGCGGATATTGATGCGGCGGTTGCGGCAGCGCAGGCGGCCCGCCACGGCGAATGGGCGCGCCTGCCGGCGTTTGAGCGCGGGCGTCTGCTTACGCATATGGGGCGGTTGGTTTTGACCCATGTGGACGCGCTGGCCGAGATCGAGGCGGCGGATGTCGGCAAACCCCTGAAACAGGCGCGCGCCGATGCGGTGGCTTTGGCGCGCTATCTGGAATTTTATGGTGGTGCTGCGGATAAAATCCATGGTGAAACCATCCCCTATCTGGATGGCTACACGGTTTACACATTGCGTGAACCGCATGGTGTCACCGGTCATATCGTGCCGTGGAATTACCCGATGCAGATCATTGGCCGCTCGGTCGGGGCGGCGCTTGCCATGGGCAATTGCTGTGTGTTGAAACCGGCCGAAGAGGCCTGTTTGACCGCGCTGGCCTTCGCCGCGATTGCCGACGAGGCTGGCTTCCCCAAGGGTGTCATCAACGTGGTGCCGGGACTGGGCGAGGAAGCGGGCGCGGCCCTGTCTGAACATCCCGGCGTGCATCATATCAGCTTCACCGGCTCGGTTCCGGTTGGCACCCTGATCCAGCGCGCGGCGGCCAGCAATGTCATTCCGGTCACGCTGGAGTTGGGCGGTAAATCCCCGCAACTGGTATTTGAGGATGCCGATTTGGATGCGGCTTTGCCGTTTCTCGTGAACGCGGGCATTCAAAATGCCGGGCAGACCTGTTCGGCCAGTTCGCGGCTGTTGGTGCATCGCCCGATCCACGATCAACTGCTGGAGCGGCTTGCTGCGCGTTATGAGGGTTTGCGGGTCGGTCCGGCCTCGGCTGATCTGGACGTGGGGCCGCTGATCTCGGCCCAACAGAAATCAATCGTTTCGGGGTTTCTGGCGCGGGGGGCCGATCTTGAAGTCGCTGCGCGCGGCAAAATCATCGACACCGCGCCCGTTGGTGGCCACTACATCGCGCCGGTTTTGCTGGCGGGTGTTGCACCCGATCACGCCCTTGCGCGCGACGAGATTTTCGGCCCCGTGCAAGTGGTGATCCCGTTTGATGATGAGGACGAGGCGATTGCGATTGCCAATTCCACCGATTTCGGGCTTGTGGCGTCTGTTTGGACAAGCAACGGCGCACGCCAGATGCGCGCGGCCAAAGCCATTCACGCTGGTCAGGTGTTCATCAACAATTATGGTGCCGGTGGCGGTGTAGAACTGCCTTTCGGCGGGGTCGGAAAATCCGGCCACGGGCGGGAAAAGGGTTTTGAAGCGCTTTACGGCTTTTCAACCCTCAAGACCGTGGCCGCTTTGCATGGTTAGAGTGAAACCAATCCAGCCGGATTAGCCACCCGGCATTTGCCCCGATGCCATGGCCCAGTGATGTGGCTGGTGGTGCATGCCTGACGCCAGCATCCCGAAAAAGCCGAGGCCCTTGAGCTGGGCAAGGTCCGCTTCTGGCACCACGATACTGAGAACCGCGCCATCGGCCTGCTTGACTGCCTCGTATTGCCATCCGTTCACGCCTTGCATGAAGGCTGCGTGACCAAGTGCCATGCGCTGGATCGACGGGAACACCGCTGGCGCGCCGGTGATGGTGAAGCGCACGCCACCGTCGATATATTCGGTGACAACATTGGCGTCGATGGTCACCACATTCATATCGCGCAAATGCTCGCGCAAGGTGTCGATGCTGACCATGGACCAGTCGGTGTTCGGATCGGCCTGCAAGGCGGCAACAATCTCGCCAATGGCGGCAAAGGCGCCCTGTCCTGGTTCGCTCGCGGGTATGGTGCCTGTGGGCATCATCATCATCGACCCCATGGTTCCCATCGAGCCCGTGTCGTTGCTCATCATCTCGGTGGATTGGGCAAATGCGCTTGCCGGCACCAGTGCCAGAATTGCGGTGATTAAAATTCGGTTCATCGGGTTTCCCTTTGTTGGTTTTGTCCCTCTTGCCGGAACCGTCCATATTATGACATGATCGCAATCATGTCGGATGTATTTTTTAGGCTATTGCATCAAATCAATGGAACCTCGCGCCAACTGGCGCAGGGGGCGCTGTTGTTTGAGCGTGGCGACAAGGTGAAAAACCTCTATGCGCTGGATCAGGGCGAGGTGCGCCTGCTGCGCCGTCAACCTGACGGGGCCGAGTTCATTTTGCAACGCGCCACCTCGGGCGCGATCATCGCCGAAGCCTCGTTGATGAGCGTGACTTATCATTGCGCGGCGGTGGCGATAACCCCTGTCAAGTTGACAAGCTGGTCCTGCAAACTGATCCGCGCGCACCTTGATGAAAGCCGCGAACTGGCGCAGGCTTACGCCGCCCATCTGGCGACCGAGGTGCGCCTTGCCCGCCTGCGCGGCGAAATCGCCAGCTTGCGGCGGATTGCCGACCGGCTGGATGCGTGGCTGGTTTGGCATGACGGTGAATTGCCCGCCAAGGGCCAGTGGCGGCTTGTGGCGCAGGAGATTAACGTAACACCCGAAGCGCTTTATCGCGAGCTTGCAAAGCGGCGGCAGGGTGGGGCATCTTCTCGCAATGCCTCTTAGAATATCAAACCGCGATGCCCGCCGCCTCTGGCTTTGGACCAATGGCTTGGCGGACACGCCGACCGGCCCGCTGGACCTGATGGCGATGATCCATCGCTTGGGGTTCGTGCAGATCGACACCATCCGCAATGTGACGCGCGCGCATCACCATATCCTGTGGTCGCGCAACCAGAATTACCGTGAACCGATGTTGTGGTCGGCTCTGAAAGACGACCGGGCGCTGTTTGAGCATTTCACCCATGATGCCAGCCTGATCCCGATGGAGTTTTACCCCATGTGGCAGCGCCAGTTTCGCCGACTCGGCAAGAAGGTTGCGCGAAGTAAATGGTATCAATCCGGTCTTGCCCGCGAACAGATCCGCGACATTCGCGAGCGGATCAGGGTTGAGGGGCCGCTTTCAACCCACGCTTTTGACACCAAAATCGAAGGGCCGCGCCAGATGTGGGCACGACCACCTCATAAAAAGGCGCTCGATCAGATGTGGTATGCGGGGGTGCTGACGACCTGCCACCGCGAGAATTTCACCAAGTTTTACGATCTGGCCGAGCGGGTTATTCCGGCCCGTCACCGCGAAATGCGTCATTCCGACAAGGCGCAAATCGACTGGCTGTGCCGCGCGGCGGTTGATCGGTTGTCCTTCGCCTCGCAAGGTGAGGTTCAGCGGTTTTGGGCGGCGATGGATGCGGCCGAGGTCAGGGGCTGGATTGCGGCCCAAAGGGATTTGCAGCCGGTTGAGATCGAAAACGCCGACAAAACCCGCTTTGCCGCTTTGGCCCCCGCCGATATCCGAAGCCGCCTTGCCAACGCCCCCGCGCCAAGCAAACGCCTGCGTATCCTAAACCCGTTTGACCCAGCCATCCGCGACCGTACCCGCCTGATGCGCCTGTTCGGGTTTGACTATCGAAACGAAATGTTCGTGCCGCAAGCCCAGCGGAAATGGGGCTATTACGTCTATCCGCTGCTAGAGGGGGATCGTTTTGTTGGCCGCATGGAGATCAAGGCAGATCGCGCCAGGGGCCGGATGTTGGTGACGGGGTTTTGGCCAGAAGGCGGGGTGAAATGGAGTGATGCAAGATTTGACAGGCTTGCAGCGGAGCTTGCCAGATTTGGGCGATTGGCCGCGATTAACCAGATTGTTTGGAAATGTGGGCGATGATCCCGGACATAATCACTTTTTCATGTATAATGCCCATAATTCGACATGTTGGGCGTTTTTCGGTTTATCTCGGTATACAATCGACCCATAAAGGGACAACAGCGACCCAATATGTGAATCACGACAGGGGATTATGATGGCTGACAGCATGCAAACAAACCGACCGCTCTCACCGCACCTGACGATCTATCGTCGGGAAAAGGGTATGATGATGTCGATCATCCACCGGGCCACCGGCGTTGGCATTACGTTCAGCCTGACGCTGATCGTCTGGTGGTTTCTGGCGGCGGCGACCTCGGGCGCGTATTTCGAGTTTGTCGATGGTTTGCTGACAAGCTGGATCGGCACGCTGGTTCTGCTGGTGTCGCTATGGGCGTTTTGGTATCATTTCTTTAACGGTGTGCGGCATCTGCGCTGGGATATGGTCAAGGGGCTTGGGCTTGGCGAGAGTGCCCGCTCGGGCTGGTACGCGGTTATCCTGTCGGTGATCTTCACCACGTTTTCCATTTATCTGACTCTGTAAGGGGGCCCCGTCATGTCTTTCAAAACCGATTATCAGGGTGTTGCCGGATTGGGTTCGGCAAAGGATGGAACCGGCCACTGGATTTCACAGCGTTTGACGGCGATTGCGCTGATCCCGCTGGGGGCGATGTTTATCTACCCGTTCATGAAATCGCTTGGTGCGGGTTACGAGGCGGTGGTGCAGACCTATCAACACCCGTTCAACGCGCTGATCGCCATGCCATCGGCTTTTTCATCGTCGCCTTTCGCCATGCCCGCCTTGGTATGCAGGAAGTTATCGTTGACTATGTCCATACCGAACGCCGCCTGATGCTGTCGCTGATCGCCAATGCCCTTGTCTGGCGCGGCTTTGCCATTGCTGGCGCGTTCGCCGTTGCAAAAATTGCCCTTTCTGCCTGATTTCCGGAGAAGTTCTGATGTCCGCATATGAATATATCGACCACACTTACGATGTCGTTGTTGTCGGCGCAGGCGGGGCCGGTTTGCGCGCCACGCTCGGCATGGCCGAAGCCGGGCTGAAAACCGCCTGCATCACCAAGGTGTTCCCGACGCGCAGCCACACGGTTGCCGCGCAG
>JAADIC010000317.1:0-1701 GCA_013151535.1 Alphaproteobacteria bacterium
GGATCAGGTTGAAATCTTGATCTCGAACTCGGATGGTGCAGCGCCGTTTGCGCCCGCAGTTTTCCGTAGGTCGGACAATATTGTCCGACCTGCCCCGCCCACAGCGCGCAAAACCGGCACGCTCAAAGTTCCCCTGATCCGACTGGCCTTCGCGCGCAGCGGTGATAAGGGCGACAACGCCAATATCGGCGTGATCGCGCGGCAACCTGAATTCCTGCCCCATATCTGGGCGGCGCTGGACGAGGCGACCCTTGCAAACCTGTTTGGCCACTTTCTGAAGGGCGATATCCAGCGCTATTACCTGCCGGGTTGCAACGCCATGAACATCGTTCTGACCCGGGTTCTGGGCGGTGGCGGAGCGTCGAGTTTACGCAACGATGCGCAAGGCAAGGGCTATGCACAGGTGCTCTTGAGCCATAGTCTGTTGATACCTGAAACCCTGCTGGACCAGAAATGAGCGCCTTTCAATCCAATATCCAGACCGACACGGATGCTTTCGCGCAAAACCGCCGCGAGATGCTGGCGCTGGTGGACAAGATGCGCGCCCTTGAGGCCCGTGCCGAAGCCCTTTCGGAAAAGCGTCGCGCGCGGTTTGAGGCGCGTGGTCAGTTGACCCCGCGCGAACGCCTTGCGGCGCTGCTTGATCCCGGCATGCCGTTTCTTGAGCTGTTTAACATCGCCTCATATCTGGTGGATGACCCAAACCCTGAAACCTCGGTTCCCGGTGGCTCCATGCTGATCGGGATCGGTTTTGTATCCGGCACGCGCTGTCTGGTGTTTGTCGATGACAGTGGCATCAATGCCGGGGCCATGACCGCGAAATCGGTGGAAAAGGCGCTGGGCGCGCTGGCGGTGGCGCAAAAACAAAAGCTGCCGTTTATTCATCTGGTCGAGAGTGCGGGCGCCAATTTGATGGCCTATACGGTGGAGCTTTGGGCCCATGGTGGCGGTATGTTCGCGGGCCTTGCGCGACTTTCGGCGGCGGGCATTCCGACGCTGACGGTGTTGCACGGGGCCTCGACCGCTGGCGGGGCCTATCAGCCCGGCATGTCCGATTATGTGATCGGCGTGCGCAAGAACGGCATGGCGATGCTGGGCGGCGCGGCCCTTGTGCGCGCGGCCACGGGTGAAGTTTCAAGCGATCTGGTGCTAGGCAGTGCCGAGATGCATGCAAGCACCACCGGGCTGGTCGAATATCTGGCCGAAGACGATGCCCACGGCATCGAGATTGCCCGCGATGTGGTGGCGCGGCTGAATTGGAACGGCGCGCAAACCGGTGCCGGTTACGAAAAGCCAGCCCTTGATGCCGATGATCTGGCAGGGGTAATTCCCGTTGATTATCACAAGCCTTACGATGTGCGCGAGCTGATGGTGCGGCTGGTGGATGGTTCGGATTTGCTGGAATTCAAGCCCGATTACGGCCCCGCGACCCTGTGTGTTCAGGCGGCGATCATGGGCCATGATTGCGGCATCATCGGCAATAACGGCCCGATTGATCCGGATGGGGCGAGCAAGGTCACGCATTTCCTGCAACTCTGCCAGCAGGCCCAAAGACCGGTGATTTTCCTCAATAACACAACCGGTTACATGGTCGGGGTGGAATACGAACGCGCCGGTATGATTAAGCACGGCTCCAAGATGATCCAGACCGTGACCAACCTGAGCGTGCCCAAACTGTCCTTCTATGTGGGGGCCAGTTTC
>JAADIC010000317.1:1743-15177 GCA_013151535.1 Alphaproteobacteria bacterium
ATCCGGATTTTCTGTTCACATGGCCGAGTGCGGTGACCGGTGTCATGGGCGGCGGGCAGGCGGCGGGCACGATGGAGCAGGTGATGCGCGCCGGGGCGGCACGCAAGGGGGTGGATGTGGACGAGGCCCGTATGGCGGCGCAATCCACGGCGATTGCGGCCCATTTCGATCAGCAGTCGGATGCGTTTTACACTTCGGGCCGGGTGCTGGATCATGGTATGATTGATCCGCGTGACACCCGCAAGGTGATCGGATTTTGCCTGCAAACCTGTGCTGAGGGGCGGGTGCGCACACTGATGCCCAGCAGTTTCGGCGCGGCGCGGATGTGAGGGGTGGCGATGAAGAAAACCCCGTTTAACAGCGTCCTGATCGCCAATCGCGGCGAAATTGTGCTTAGGATCATGCGCACAGCGCGGGCGCAGGGCTTGCGCGCAATCGCGGTCTATACCGATGCGGATGCGGGCGCGGAATATGTGGAGTTTGCCGATCAGGCTATTCGCATCGGTGCGGGGCCGGTGGCGCAATCCTACCTGTCAATTGACGCGATCCTTGAGGCCGCGAAATCCAGCGGCGCGGCGGCGGTGCATCCCGGTTACGGCTTCCTGTCGGAAAGTGCCGCATTCGCCCAGGCGGTGCAGGATGCGGGGCTGGTTTTCATCGGCCCAACGCCTGAAACCATCGCCGCCATGGGCAATAAAGCGGCGGCCAAACGCTTGATGCAACAGGCGAATGTGCCTTGTGTTCCCGGCTATGAGGGCGCGGATCAGTCGGATGCGGCGTTTACGAAAGCCGCCAAAAACATCGGTTTTCCGGTGATGATAAAAGCTGCTGCCGGTGGTGGCGGGCGTGGTATGAGGCTGGTTGAAAACCCTACCGATCTTGCCGCTGGTCTAAAGCTGGCACGCGCTGAGGCGTCTGGCGCGTTCGGCTCGGACGAGCTGATCCTTGAGGCCGCAATCCTTCGCCCGCGCCACGTTGAAATCCAGATTTTCGCCGACCGGCAAGGCCATATCATCCATCTGGGAGAGCGCGATTGCTCGACCCAGCGTCGCCACCAAAAGGTGATCGAAGAGGCCCCGTCCCCTGCCATGACACCGGATTTGCGCAACCGCATGTGCGCGGCGGCGATCACGGCGGCCAAGGCGGTTGGCTATGAAGGGGCGGGCACGGTTGAATTTCTTTTGGACGGTGCGGGCAACTTCTATTTCCTTGAAATGAACACCCGTTTGCAGGTCGAACATCCGGTGACCGAGGCAGTCACCGGCCTTGATCTGGTTGCCATGCAGTTCGATGTTGCCCGCGGCAACCCGTTGACCGTGGCGCAATCGGATGTGGCCATGCAGGGCCACGCCATCGAGGTGCGGCTTTACGCCGAAGACCCGGCTCAGGGCTTCATGCCGTCCGCAGGCAAGGTTCTGCATTGGCAGGCCCCAAATGGCGCAGGCGTTCGCGTCGATAGCGGTATCCGCGCGGGCCAGGAGGTTTCGGTGCATTACGACAGCATGCTGGCCAAGATAACCGCCCATGGCGAAAGTCGCGAACAGGCGCGGCTTGCCTTGATTAAGGCACTTGGCGAGACCGTCATTTTCGGCGTCAAAACCAATCGCGATTTCCTGATTGACCTGCTGGTGTCCGAGGTGTTTGCCAACGGGCAGGCGACCACGGCACTGATTGGCGATCTTTTTGGGCCGGATGGGCCGATTGTACCGCAGACGGATTTTACCGATCTGGTCGCATTGGCCGCCCATTGGTTTCGCAATCAGCAGGCCAATTCGGCCCATCATGCAAATTGCCCACCCGAATTGCTGGGCTGGAGTAGTGCGGGGCGGTTGAAAAGCCGGTTACGGCTGCAAGTGGCGGATAACGTCTTCACGCTGGGTATCGAACAGACCTCTGATGGCCGTCTTGAAATCACCAGTGGAGAGCAGACCGCGACCGCACATTGGCGAGGCGGCACCCTTCGGATCAACGGCGTTCGGCGGCCCTTTACCGTGTTTTTGCACGCGGGCGCGAGTCTGTTTTTGTCGGACCCCGCCAGCAGTTTTGAGGGGCAGGTCGTGACCTCTGACCGACAGGTGCAACAGGTGGGTGACGGCAAGATACTGGCCCCCATGCACGGCAATCTGGTTGATATGCTGGCCTCGGTTGGCACGCAGATCCGCAAGGGTGATCGGCTGGCGACGCTGGAGGCGATGAAAATGCAGCATGAAATTCTGGCCGATATGGATGGGGTTATTTCGGCGGTACATTTTGCTGCCGGACAGCAGGTGCGCGCCGGTGATCTGCTGGTCGAGATTGACGAAAGTTAGGAAACGCTATGCAACAAGCCACTGATTTCCGTGACGAAAGCCGCGCTTTGGCAGCGATTTTGGAACCGCTGTCGGATAAGGAATTCGCCGCCGTGACCCAATTCAAGGGTTGGAGCATCAACGATGTGATTGGCCATTTGCACATGTTCAATGTGGCGGCGGATTTGACCCTGAAAGACGGTGATCTGTTTGTCGCGTTTTTCGGGCGCATCGCCAAGGGCATGGCGGCGGGGCAAAGCCTGCTGGAAACCCAATACCCGTTTCTGGATGGCCTGACAGGGCGCGCGCTGTTTGAGACATGGCGTGACGGGGCCGAGCAAACGGCGGAAAATTATGCGAAGGCTGATCCAAAACTACGGCTGAAATGGGCCGGGCCGGAGATGAGCGCGCGCTCCGCCATCACGGCGCGGCAGATGGAAACATGGGCGCATGGGCAGGAGGTTTTTGATCTTCTGGGCGTGGTTCGCAAGGACACTGACCGGATCAAAAATGTCGTGCATCTCGGGGTGAGTACATTTGGTTGGTCCTTCATCAATCGCGCTCAAAAGGTGCCGGAGCCTGCGCCGTTTATCGAACTGACCGCCCCCTCGGGCGTGGTTTGGACATGGAACGAGCCGCAGTCAGACAATGCCGTTCACGGCCAAGCGGTGGAGTTCGCGCAGGTGGTGACGCAGGTGCGCGCCATTGCCGATACGTCTTTGCGGCTGACTGGCAACACCGCGAAAAGCTGGATGGAGATCGCCCAGTGTTTTGCTGGCCCGCCGGAAACGCCACCGGCCAAAGGCGTAAGGTTCACGATGGTTTAAGCGTGGCGTTACGCTTGCCGATCAACCTTTGGCCAAATCGGATTGCGGGGTGCTCGACCGCGTGCCAACTGACAAATCCCAGGGCGGTTGAGCCAGCCACAGCCACGGCGAAAACGCCGAGGTAGCGGGCGAATGACACGGTTTCAACCGGCGTCGTGCCGATAAAAGTGACGATGCCGAGATAGACAAAAACCGGATGATAGAGATACATGGCAAAGCTGAACCGCGCGATGGGTTCGAGCCAGCGCCATGACAAAGCCGCCTTCACCTGTGTCAACAGTCCAACCTGCATCAGGGCAATCAGGGCGGCGATGGCAAAGGCAAAACCGACCCGTCCGAACAGCAGCACGATGAATGCCATGCTCTGGCGCGCCTCGGTCATTCCACCGTGGGGGTTGTAAAACAGCGGCAGGATCAGGCCCAGAACCACGCCTGCAACAAGCGCGATCCTGAAGCGGCTGACCAGTGCGGCGCGATGGCAAATCACCCAGGCCGCCCCCAGCCCGAACAGGAACTGGGTCAGGCGGATTGGCATGGAACTGTAGAGCTGCTGGTAATAAAGCACGAGGTCTTCGCGCCGTTCGGCGATCTCAAGGTCGATGATCGAGTTTTCCAGCAATTGCGGGTTGGCGTTTAGCGTACCGAGCGCCCAGAGCACCGATAAAACGGCGAAAGCCAGCACCATCAACAAAGCCGCGCGGCCACTCCGCGCCAGCAGGATCAACAGGGGCGCAATGGCGTAAAACTCGATCTCGATCGATAGCGACCATGTCCAGGGGATGATTATGTCAAACGGGTTGAGCCAGATATTATAGGCCAGAATATTGCCCAGATAATCCCAGCTTGGGCCGCGCCCGATGGCCACAAGCGCCAGCGTCAACAGATATAGCGGATAGATGCGGAACAGGCGGCGAAGGTAGAATTTTCGGAAATCAAGCATGCCAGTGCGACGACGTTCCGCAAACATCTGCCAGCACAACAGATAGCCCGACAGCACAAAGAAAATATCGACGCCAATATCGCCGCGCCGGATAAAACCGGCAATCCACGGCAAGCTGTTTGAGAACGCCAGAAATGTCACTTTGTCCGGCATGGCGAATTGCAGGAAAAACCACGAATGAAAGGCGATCACCAACAGGATCGCCACCGCCCGCAGGCCATCAAGCTCCGCCCGCCGCCTCATTCGCCGAGCTTCTCCAGCAAGCGGCCATAGGCGATCTGGCCGCGTTTGAAGTTGCGCAGGCGGAAGAACTCGTTGGGGGCATGCAGGTTTTCATCACCGATGGAAAAGCCGAACATGGTGGTCTGCACCCCCAGTTCGTTCTGGAAAATTGACATCACCGGGATCGAGCCGCCAAGACGGGTGACATAGGGTTCCATACCGTAAACCTCGGCCAGAACGTCCTTGGCGATCTGGCTGGCGTTATGGCTGCGCGGCATCTGGAAGGGGTCGGCATTGCCGGGCAGGCGGTCGACCTGAACCCGTACGCCTTGCGGAATGCTTGCCTCGATATGGGTCTTAATCAGCGTGAAAATCCTGTCAGGTGTCTGGTTTGCCACCAGACGGCAGGTGATCTTGGCGCTGGCTTCAGCCGGATGCACAGTTTTTGTGCCTAGCCCCTGATAGCCGCCCCAGATACCGTTCACATCCAAGGTGGGCCGCGCCCACAGGCGTTCACGCGTGGTGTAGCCTTCTTCACCGAACAGTTCCGGCACGCCGAGGCTGTCAATATACGCGGCCTCGTCGTAAGGGACGCGGGCAATCTCGGCGCGATCCTCGTCGGTAAGATCAAGTACATCGTCGTAAAACCCGGCAACCTGAATGCGTCCGTCCATGCCCTTGAGCGAGGCGACAATCTGGCTGAGCGCCATCAGCGGGTTGGCAATCGCGCCACCATGCAGGCCGGAATGTTGGTCGCCATCGGGGCCGGTTACCGTGATCTCCAGCCCGACTAACCCCTTGAGGCCGACCACCAGATTGGGTTCATCCGCCGTCCATTGCAGCCCGTCGGCAGAGAATATCATGTCACAAGCCAGCAAATCGCGGTGTTTGGCCACGAAATCAGGCAGCTCTGGCGAGCCGATTTCTTCTTGCCCTTCAAACAGGAATTTGATGTTGACCGGCAGATCACCACGCGCCGCCAACATCGCTTCGACCGCCAGAATGGGGATCAGCATGCCGCCCTTGTCGTCAGATGCACCGCGGCCATAAATGCGCCCGTCGCGGATTTCAGGTTCAAACGGCGGGCTGTCCCACAGATCGAACGGTTCAGCGGGTTGCACATCGAAATGGCCGTAAATCAGGATCGTCGGCTTGCCCGCCCCCGCATGCAACCAATCGGCGTAAACCACGGGGTGACCGCCGGTTTGCATCAGGGCCACGTTCTCAGCCCCGGCTTTGGTCAGGCGTTGCTCCACCCACTCACCGGCACGCACCACATCCGCCGCGTAGTCGGTTGAGGCGGACACCGACGGGATGCGGATGAACTCCAGCAATTCGGCCACAAAACCCGCTTGGCCGCCTTCCAGAATGTCCTGCCACGATGCCATGGTTTCCCCTTGATTTTCTGCGCCCGACCAAAGCGGTTTTGCGCGCCAGCGTCAATGGCACAAGCGCGCAGGATTGCATCCCGTTCGCCGCCGTGTCACCGTTCACACATGGCTGACAGACGGGAGGCAGATCATGGACCAACAGGAATTCGAGGCCGCCAAAGCGCAATCGGAAAGCTGGTATTGGTGGGGCGTGCCAACCCTGTTTCGCTGCAAATGGGATGAAGACCCGGCCAATTGCGATATCGCGCTGGTGGGTGTGCCGCACAGCGCTGGCAATGGCTCGACCGAGCGGGATCAGCATTTGGGGCCGCGTGCGGTGCGCGATGTGTCGGGCTTTTATCGCCGCGCCCACGGGGTGCATGGCTTTGCGCCGTTTGAGGCCAGCCGCGTGCATGATCTGGGTGATGTACCGATGCCGCAAGCGATGGATAACGCCGCCTCGATCGGCCATATCGAAGGCTTCTTCAAGCGGCTGGATCAGGCAGGCACGCGGCCCGTTTCCATTGGTGGCGACCATTCGATAACCGGGCCGATCCTGAAGGCGATTGCCGGTGAGGGCAGTAATCTGGCAGGTGGAAAACCCTGCGCCCTAATCCATTTTGACGCCCATACCGACAGTTACGAGAACATGCCGCATTGGCTCGGGGTCGAGCGCTCCGCTGCCCATTGGGCCGCTTACACGGTGCGCGAACAGGCGGTGGATGCCAGCCGTTCGATCCAGTTGGGGATGCGGGGGCATCCGTCCTCCATCATTCATGGCGACAAGGTGGGTAGCGCCAGTAAATCCCTTGGCTATCAGATCTTGACTATGGACGAGGTTGACGATCTCGGTATCGAAAGCACCATCGCGATGATCCGCGCGCGCGTCGGCAATACCCCCGCCTATATCACTTTTGATCTGGATTGCATGGACCCGTCGGTTGCGCCGGGTGTGTCCAATCCTGAACCGGGATTTGGCGGTATGTCGATCCGTCAGGCCACCAAAATTCTGCAAGGATTGAAAGGGTTGAACATTATCGGGGCCGATGTGGTGTGTCTGATGGCCAACAAGGACAACCCCAACAAGATCACGGCGCAGGTGGCCATGGTGATGATGTTCGAGCTGTTATCGCTGATCTCGCTTGCCTTGAATGGGGAATGACATGTCGGTTGGACCGGTCGCCAGCCTATTCTTCTACCGGTAGATTTCCGCCGGTCATGGCGGTTATCAAGTCTGCGGAATGTCGAACCGAAAGCCCCATTTTTTGCAGGACGTCGTTTGAAAACCGATCTGTCGGGCCGGAAACGGACAATCCGGCCACCGCTTCCCCGAAAGCGTTGAAAATGGGGGCTGCGATGCAGCGCATTCCGGTATATCGCTCTTCGTTGTCGTAGGCCCATCCCCTTCGGGCACTGATATCAAGGTCGGTGAACAGGGCCTCGGGCGAGGTAAGTGTGTTTGGCGTAAACTCCGGCAGGCCGGATTTGAGCAACAATTTTTCAACGTCCTTACGGGACATCCGGGCCAGTAATATCTTGCCGATCCCTGAGGCGTGCATCGGGCTGCGTGTTCCGGGCCGGTGAAACGCCCGGATCGGATTTTGGGTTTCCACCTGTGAAATGAACACGATATGGCCGTCATCCGCGATGGCCAGATTGGCGGTCTCGCCGGTTTCCTTCATCAGGTTTTGCATGGTTTTTCTTGAGGCATCAATCAGGTTTGTGCGCAAAAGATAAGTGCTGCCAATTCTGTAGGAACCGATCCCGATCGTCCAAATCTGCAAAGTCTCGTCGAATTCGACAAACTGATGGTTTTCCAGCGTCGCCAATATCCGGTGCGCCGTCGAGGGTGGCATGCCAACCCGCAGCGCAAGATCGCCAAGCGTTGCCCCGCCTTCCCGGGCGAGCGCGCGTAAAACGGTCAGGCCACGATCCAGTGCCAGCACGGTAGAATTGCGTGATTCCGCTGTTGAGGAGCGAGGGCGCCCACGCTTGCGTTTCTCCATGTTGCCGTCTTGCAAAACGATTTCCTTTACGCGGTTTACCTCGGTAATTCAATTTATCTGTATTTTGAAAGATTTTCCATAATATTTGAAATTTGTTAATGGAAATATGTAACATATTGAAATAACAGAGTAAAGCAATTTATTTTGATAAATAAAAAATATTTTCGGAAAAATTGATTTAGGAAATTGGTCATACTAAATTACCAAAATCGACAAATGTAAGGATTCGCGATGCAACCCGAAAACTCAGCCTTTACTCAAGGATCAGGCTTTGCCCAATCCTGTGTTCTGCCGGGAAGCGGGTGAGCGTGGGTTTTGCGAGGGGGAACCGAGGCGGCAAGGGCGCTGCGTGGCGTGCGCCTGCGCTGTTTTCAAGCCTGATGGAGCCTGCCCAAACCTTGCGGCCTGCATGTCCTGCTGCATTTCGTTTCAAAGCGAACCGAATTCCACAAAGTTTTGCGAAAAAGCTGAAATCGTTGAGCCAACACTCAACGCACGGCCCAATTGGTGCCTGCAACGGCTTTTCCCGGAACAGTTCAATTTTGGCAAATCCAATTGCCATTTCACCGGCCTTGCGCCGACAAACTTTCATGGGAGGTTAACATGAAAAATAAACTACTCTTAGCTGCGGCGAGTATTGCGCTGGTGGGCAATGCGGCAACGGCGCAGACGTCACTGGAGATGACTTCTGCCTTTGGTAAAAACCTGCCAATTCTGGGAACGGCTGCGACAGATTTCGTTACCAAGATCAACGGTATTTCGGCGGATGTGGAGTTTGAACATTTCGATCCGGGCAAATTGGTCCCGACCCTTGAAGCGCTTGACGCGGTTTCCACTGGCGCGATTGATGCGTCGTTTGCCACCTCTGGCTATTGGCAGGGCAAGATCAATTCGGCATCGCTGTTTGCCGCGGTTCCTTTTGGTCCTGAAGCCGGTGAATTTCTGGGTTGGATCCTCTATGATGACGGCCTCAAATATTGGCAGCAAATGTATGATGACAACGGCTATAACGTCAAAGTCACCCCCTGCGGTCTGATCGCGCCGGAAACATCGGGCTGGTTCAAAAAGGAGATCAACACGGTTGAAGACCTCAAGGGTCTGAACATGCGTTTCTTTGGTCTTGGGGCCAAAGCCATGGAAAAACTGGGTGTATCGACATCGCTGCTTGGCGCGTCTGACATTTTCCCGGCGCTGGAACGCGGTGCGATCGATGCGACTGAATTCTCCATGCCACGGATCGATGCGCGGCTTGGCTTTTACAAAATCGCCAAGTACAACTATTTCCCCGGGTGGCACCAGCCTTCGACCCTGTTTGAGCTCCTGATTAACAAAGACGTTTACAACGATCTTTCCGATAAGGCCAAAAACCAGATCGAAGTGGCCTGTCTTGCCAACATCGCCACCAACCTTGCAGAAGGTGAAGCCACCAATTTTGCGGCGATGGTTAAAGCGCAGACTGAAAATGGCGTTATCCTGAAACAGTGGAGCCCGGAAATGCTGTCTGCATTCAAAGGCGCATGGGATGAAGTTGCGGTTGAACTGGCCGATGGCGACCCGTTCTTTCAGGAAGTCTGGGCCGATCTGCAGGAATACCGCGAAGGTTATGCGGTGTGGTCAAGCAATATCTACATGAAACGATAGGCTTACAAACAGCCAATCAAGTAAAGTGGCGGCCTGAACAAGGGCCGCCACTTTCATTCCACGGGAGGGGAATTCGATGACCGGGCAAGCGCCAGATACAATCGAACCAGTAGTCAAAATTTCGGATCCAGGCGAGGTAAATCGCGATCAGCACCTTTGGGGTGATCGCTTGATGATAAACCTGGGAAATCTCATGGCCTGGCTGTTCCCGATCTTGATGACGGCCATTGTGGCGCAGGTTTTCATGCGCAAGGCGGGCTTTAATCAGGCCTGGCTTGACGATGCACAATGGTGGATTTACGGCGTCGCGCTGCTGACAGGGTTTGGCTATGCGATCACTACGGACAGCCATGTGCGGGTTGATATTTTTCACGAAAAATACCCCGAAGCCAAAAAGGCCCGGATCGAAGTTTTTGCGCTGGGCTGGCTTTTCCTGCCGTTCCTGGCGATGATGTTCGATATTCTGATCCATTACGCGGCGGCCTCTTGGGTGGCCGGTGAAGGCTCTGACAGCCCGAACGGATTGCATGGGCTTTACTGGTTGAAAGCCACGCTTCCGTTGTTGTTCGGGGCCGCCATCATTGCGGCATTTGCAGCGCTTTATCGCAATCTTTCCAAACTGACCGCGCCAATACTGTGGCATGTGATAATCGGGGCGTTTCCCGCCCTGTGGTTCGCGGCGGAACGCGGTGTTTATTACATTTTGTGGTGGGTCGTGCGGTTGTCTGATCCCGACCTCAACCCGCGCCGGATCAGCCGCGAACCGTTGATGGATAACACCATGTGGTACGGTCTCGCCCTTCTTCTTGGCCTTGCGATTGTCAGTTTCTGGCGACAGCGCCGCCGCTCAGTGAAAGTTTGAAAACAATGGAAATCCTGTCTCTTTTCGGTGCAGTCATGGACCTGAACCAATGGATGGTTCTGTTGATGTTCGCAACATTCATCGTGATGCTGTTTCGCGGCATTCCAGTGGTTTACGCGCTGGTCGGTGTCAGCCTGATTTTCGTTATAATCGGCGAAGTGGTGCTTGACCCGAGCCGAAAACTTATCAATGAATTCATCGAGTTCCAGCGCACCGGCATTACCTATGTCAAATTATCGGTCAATGGCGGGCGGTTCTTTGGCGGCATCATCAAGAACCCGGTTCTTGTCGCCCTGCCGATGTTCATTTTCATGGGCCTTATGCTGGATCAATCCGGCATTGCCCAACGCATGATGAAATCCATGCAGGTGCTGTTTGGCGCGCTCAAGGGTGGGCTGGCGCTTTCGGTCATGCTGATTGGTATCATTTTAGCGGCCTCGACCGGGGTGATCGGGGCCTCTGTGGTGTTGCTTGGGGTTATGGGCATCCCGACCATGATGGCGCAGAATTACGGCAAACCGATTGCCACCGGAACCATTGCCGCTTCTGGCACTTTGGGTATCCTGATCCCGCCGTCAATCATGCTGGTCATCATGTCCGATCAGTTGGCAATCAGTCTGGGTGATTTGTTCATGGGGGCGCTGTTTCCCGGCCTGATGCTGGGTGCGCTCTATATCGTGTTCATCATTGTCTACGGGATCATTTCGCCGAAATCGATGCCGGTGCCCGATGACCATGAGCCTGTTACGTTCAAAGCGCTTGTTGATGTGGCGAAATCGGTTGTGCCGCCAATGGGTCTTATTCTGGTTGTGCTGGGGTCGATCTTTTTTGGCCTTGCAACCCCGACCGAGGCCTCGGGCCTTGGTGCGATGGGGGCGACGTTGCTGGCATTTGCGGCGCGAAACCTCAATCTCAAGGTTTTCAAGGATGTCATGCGTCAAACGCTGAACACCGCCGGATATATCGTAGGCATCTTTATTGCGGCAAATTTCTTTGCACTGGTTTTGCGTCGCTACGGCGGGGACGAAATCATCGAGAACATGGTGCTTGGCTCGTTTGATAACCCTTATATGGTTGTCGCTTTCATCCTGTTCATCATCTTCCTGTTGGGCTTCCTGCTGGACTGGATCGAAATCACCCTGATTATCATGCCGCTGATGCTTCCGGTTGTTTTAAGCCTGAATATTCCCGTGGACGGATATGGGGTTGTTGGTGAACCATCGGTTGTCTGGTTTGCCATTCTGGTTGCCGTAACTTTGCAGACCTCCTTTTTGACACCACCCGTGGGGTTTGCTTTGTTTTACCTCAAAGGTGTTTGCCCGCCAGAGATCAGTCTGCTTGATATCTACAAAGGTGTGATCCCGTTTGTCCTGCTGCAATTGGTGGGGCTGCTGATCGTGTTTTTCTATCCAGAAATGACGACCTGGCTGCCTGCGGTGGCTTATGGACAATAGGAGGCCGGGTTGGGGCGGTCAGACAAGGGGGGCGAGGTTCTAAAGCGGATATTGACCGAACTCCTCGACCGCATCGACCATGGCCAGCACGTTTTCAGCGGGTACGTCGTTCATGATGGTGTGAACGGGGCCGAGCATGAAACCGCCGCCGGGACCAAGCGTTTTGATGACCCGCTTCACTTCCTGCCGGACTTCATCGGGTGTACCAAAGGGCAATACGCGATGCGTGTCAATGGCACCACAAAACACGATCCTGTCGCCGTATTTTGATTTCAGCGATGCCAGATCGGCCATTTTGCCGGCCGATGTCTGGATCGGGTTCAGGATATCAACACCGATTTCGATGAAATCCTCGATCAGCGGTTCGACATCGCCATCGGTGTGGAAAAAGACTTTTGCGTGGGTGCGTTCCTTGATGAAGCGTATGAAATCCGCATGGATGGGTTTCAGCATCTCGCGGTACATTTTCGGGGAAATCATCAGGCTTTGCTGGGTTCCCAAATCATCGCCGATCTTGATGATGTCCACATTTCCCCCAAGCTGATCCAGAAACGCCCCCATTAAAACCTTGCAATGTTCGGCGTTCTTTTTCAGCAGTGCCACGGCAAATTCCGGGTTGAGGGCCATGTTGAGCAGAAAATTCTCAAGGCCCTGCATCGCATAAGCACGCTCAAACGGGAAAAGCAGCCAGGGCGTGGCCAGAATGGCGTATTCGTTTTGCGAGGCCAGTTTACGCGCAACCTCGGCCACATGCGCAACCCGGCTTGGGTCGGACATGTCCGGCCAGCCGGGGTAATTCTCGACTTCTTCGCGGGTGGTGGCGTCAAGCAAAGGGTGAACTCCGGGGAACCATTCACCCGGAGCGATTTCCATAGCACCGCTTCCCCAGCTATCGATGTAATTGGAATGCTTGGGGCGTTTGCGGTTGGCGGTCAGAATATGCCGGGGTTCCAGATCAGTCACACCGCGAACATCGCTGTGCAGGCGCAGCATGGTTGCTTCGTCAATTTTGGCCGTACCCAGTTCCGGCCATTGGTACAGATATTCGTCGGGGGCCTTTATGCCGATGATCTTCTTGATCTGCTGATATGGCCTCATTTTGATGCCGGTGGCGTTGGAAACCCCGATAACTATTGGCACCCGGTCGGGTTCTTCATGATTAAGCGCCGCCAGAACGCGCTCGCGGGATGTAAACGAAATGGCTCACACTCCTTTTAAGGTTCAACCAGATTGCCCGAAATAATTGGGCCCATGGGTGAGGGTAGACTTTCCAACATGCTGAAACAACGGTCCATTTTATTCCCTCGCGCTATCTTCCAAGGCGCAGCTCCTGCAACAAGGCGCCAAAAGCCGCGCGATCGGCGCTGTTGAATTGAGTGCGAATGACGGTCTATGGGCTCTGCAGCGCGGCATCGGCAGCCATATCAGAAGGCAATAACTCCATAATCTAAAGGTTCTTTTTCAACTCTCTCAAAAACACAACAAGCGTCTTTTCAAACCAACTTTCAAACCGCTTTTCAACGCCCGCTTTGTCTTCAGAATAGAAGAAAATAAATGGCTCCTCAACGAGTGGAACAAAGGAGTGACGCTCATTCGTTTCCTCACCGCTATCCTGAAATGGGCACATACGAGACTTCCGCTAAACGGCTTTCCTATTCCATGAATTGTAAATACCAGTTTCGCGCTACGAGACCAATATAGGTTCAGACTGACCCATTTTCGATAACTTTGGGTACGCAAGGTTCAGGTGGACCTCTTCGCATAGCCGCCGCTCAGAACGAATGCCCATGACATATCCGACCACCAGCATGCGCATCATCAACT
>JAADIC010000021.1 GCA_013151535.1 Alphaproteobacteria bacterium
CACCACGCCCGCCAATGGGCCGGTATTGGACAGGGCCGACACCGCGAAAACCAGCGACGCCTCGAAATCCAGCGACGTCAGCGACAGCGCCAGCATGATGAGCGCGGTCGAAATCGCGAACAGCATGAAAAACATCCACGCCACATAGGCCCCTTCGCGCCGGATTTGGCGCGCCGAGCGGCCCGAGCCGCCAACCGAGGACGGGTAAGACAGGCGCTGCAATTCGCGCGCGCCGTGTTTGAACAGCGCATAGACCCGCAGCAGTTTGATCCCGCCCGCCGTGGTTGCAACCCCGCCGCCCATCACCGCCAAACCAAGCAGAATGATGCCCGAGGTCGGCAGGCCCGACCAATCCTGCGCCGCCGCCCAATCCTCGCTTGCAAAACCGGTCGTGGTCAGAAACGACATGGTGGTATAGACCGCCCCCCACAGGGCGCGAAAGGCGGCACCGGCGTTTTGCTGTTCGGCAAACTCGAACGACCCCAGCCAGTGGCGCAAAAATAAAAGCGCGGGCAGAATGGCGACAAAGGCCAGGGCCAGGCGAAACTCGTGATCGCGATAGATCGCGCGCGGGTCCGGCAATTTGCCGTCAAAGGTGAAAGTCAGGCGCGACACCGCCAGAAACAGAAACAAGAAGATCAGCAATTCCGCCGGAAAACCCGAGGCCAACCCTTCGCCCGAGGTGATGCCGCTGGTGGCAATGGTCGACATCGCGTAGATCAGGGCCACGAACGGGCGTTCGCCGCCGATCAACAGGCCAAGCGCCAGGATCACCGTCGCCCCCAGATAAAGCGGCGTGATCTTGCGCGCAAATATGACCAGCCGTTCGGACACATCGGCGGCCCTGATCCGGGTCTGCCCCGAGGTTCCGGTGGCCGTGGTAGAGGCGTTGAACACCTCAAACCCGCCCAGATTGAGGGGCGACAGGATTGAAACCGCGCTGACCAGCATCAGCAAACCACCAAGCCAGCCGACAAAGGCCCGCCACAGGTGGATCGGCTCACCCAGTGCATCGCTGAGCCTGAACACGGTGGCGCCGGTGGTGGTTAACGACGACAGCATCTCGAAATAGAGCGCGCCAAAACTGGTGGATGGCAACAGAAAGCTCAGCGGAATGGCCAGCAGGACCGGCAGGAAAACAAGCGCGCTGAAAAGCGCGATCAGATGGCTGCGGGCGGTGTTTTTCGGGGCATAATTGACCGAGGCGACGCCAATAAGCGCCGTCAGCAGCACAATCAGCAGCCCGCTTTGGAAAAACACCCGGGCAGTGGCGTAATCACTGAGGCGAAAGGCCATGGCCATGGGCAGCAGCATCGCCACGCCGGACAACCCCATCAGGATCACCAGAAACGGCAGGTTCTGGATGGCGCGTATCATGCTCAGAAAAAGTCGATGCCGACTTGCAGCAATCGTTCGACCTCGGGCACGTCTTGCGCCATGCAGAACAGCACGATCACATCGCCCTCTTCTATTTTGGTCTCGGCGGTGGGCTTTATCACCTCGTTGCCCTTTTTGATCGCGCCCACAAGCACCCCTTCGGGGAAAGCAATATCGCGGATGCGCTGGTTGGTGATCGGGGAGGAGGCCATGACTTGGGCCTCGATCACCTCGGCCTCGGCGTCACCAATGGAATAGACGATGCGCACCCGGCCATGACGGATATGGCGCAGGATCGAGCTGACGGTGGTGGCGCGCGGGTTGATGAACGCGTCAATGTTGAGCGGCCCCATAAGCGAGGTCAGGGTCGGGTCATTGACCAGCGCAATCGCCATCGGGCAACCGGCGGCCTTGGCCCGCGCCGCCGCCAACAGGTTGGTTTTATCGTCATCCGTCACCGCCAGCACCGCATCGGCCTTGTCGATATTGGCCTCGGCCAGCAGATCAAGATCAAGCCCGTCGCCAAACAGCACGATCGTGCGCTCCAGAACGTCGGCCGCCTGTTCCGCCACCTTGCGGCTTTTCTCGATCACCTTGGCGCGGATACGATCCGTGCGCTCTTCCAGCGATTTGGCCACCGCAAGCCCGACATTGCCGCCGCCAATAATAATCACCCGCTCGCGTTTCTTGGCCGATTTGCCGAATATTTCCAGCGTGCGGCCCAGATCCTCGGTATGGGTGAAAATATAGACCTGATCGCCGGCAAACAGTTGATCGCCCGGTTCGGGGGCAAACAAAACGCCCTTGCGGCGCACCGCCACCACCACCGCGCGCAGGGTTGAAAACAGCTCGGTCAATTGGCGCAAGGGGGTGTCAAGCACCGCGCAGGTGTCTTCCAGAATAACCCCGATCAACTGCGCCTTGCCCTCAAGGAACAGCTCGGTGTCAAAGGTCGCGGGGGCTTGCAGGCGTTGCAGCGCGGCCTCGGCCACCTCGCGCTCGGGGGAGATCACCACATCAATCGGCATATGGGCGCGCCGGTAAAGATCGGAATAAATTGCATCGAGATAGGATTGCGCCCGCAACCGCGCCACCTTTTTGGGCACCGAGAAAATCGAGTGGGCCACCTGACAGATGACCATGTTGACCTCGTCGGAATAAGTCGCAGCGATAATCATATCGGCGTCGCGCGCGCCGGCCCGCTCCAGAATGTCGGGGTAGGACGCAAAGCCGGTGATGCCGGCCACATCCAGGCTGTCGGTTGCCCGGCGCACCAGTTCGGGATTGTTATCCACCACGGTCACGTCGTTCTTTTCGCTGGAAAGATGCCGCGCGATTTGCCAGCCGACCTGACCCGCGCCACAGATGATGACCTTCATAGGGGTCTCCTGATTATCCGCTCTAGCAATCGCAAATCAAAGGCGGCGCGTCAATTGAAGATCGGGTGAAGATCGGGCGAAGATCAGGCTTCCTGTCCACCCTCGTCAATTTCTGCCACCCGTGCGCCTGATTTGCTGGAGGTGACCACGTTCAGCGATTTCAGCTTGCGATGCAGGGCCGAGCGCTCCATGCCAACGAAATTGGCGGTGCGCGAAATATTGCCGCCAAACCGGTTGATCTGGGTCATCAGATATTCGCGTTCAAACATCTCGCGGGCCTCGCGCAGGGGCAAGGTTGCCAGATTACTTGACAGGCCAATGCCGTTCTCGGCATTGGCGCCACCCTCGTTATCCGGCAGTTCCCGGGCCTCGATTGTGCCGCTATCCGGCCCGAGGATCAATATCCGCTCGACCACATTCTTGAGCTGGCGCACATTGCCGGGCCAGCGCATGGTTTGCAAAAGTGCGATGGATTCATCGGACAATTCGCGCAGGGGCAAGCCCTGTGACTTGTTGAAATCATGGATGAAATGGCGGGCCAGTTCGGGAATATCCTCGCGCCGAGTTTCCAGCGACGGCACCGAAATCGGTACCACATTCAGGCGGTGATACAGCTCCTCGCGGAAGCGACCTTCGCTGATTTCAGCCATCAGGTCCTTGTTGGTGCTTGAAATTACCCGGATATCCACCCGAACCTTGTCAGCCCCGCCAACCCGCTGAAACTGTTGATCCACCAGCACCCGCAGAATTTTGGACTGGGTGCCAATCGGCATATCCGCCACTTCGTCAAAAAACAGAATGCCACCATGGGCCTGCTCGAGCAGACCCGGTTCATGGCCACGTTCCTGGGTTTCACGGCCAAACAGCACGTCTTCCATGCGGTCAGGCTCGATCGAGGCGGAATTGACCGTCACGAACGGATTGCTTGCGCGATCCGAATTGGTATGGATATAGCGCGCCGCAACCTCCTTGCCCGCCCCGGCAGGGCCGGTCAGCATGATCCGGCCATTGGTGCGCGTGACCTTATCAAGCTGTGATTTCAACGCCTTGAAGGATGAACTTGATCCAACCATCACCGAAGACGTGGCATCCGAAACCTTCAGATTGGCATTTTCCCGCCGCAGGCGCGAGGCCTCCATGGCGCGCGAAATCACCACCATCAACTGATCGATATTGAACGGCTTTTCGATGAAATCATACGCCCCCTGCTTGACCGCCGCCACTGCAATTTCAATATTGCCATGGCCGGAAATAATCACCACCGGAATGTCCGGGTTATCCCGCTTGGTGGCTTTCAGAATGTCGATCCCGTCCATGCGGCTGTCTTTCAGCCAAATATCAAGGACCATCAGATCAGGTGGTTCGGCGTTGATCTCGCGCATGCACTCATCCGAATTGCCCGCCAGACGGGTGGTGAACCCCTCGTCTTTCAGGATGTCCGAGATCAACTCGCGAATATCACGCTCATCATCAATTACCAGTATATCGCCCATTCGTCTTCCTTAATTGTTGGCTGCTCAGGCCACATTTCGTCTGTTATCTTTCGGCTTTTCCAGCGCCGTCATCGGCAGCACAAACCGCGCCATGGCACCGGCGTGATTGCCACCCTCAAATATTTCCGCATCCACCAGTTCCAGAGTGCCGCCATGTTCCTCGATGATCTTTTTGACGATCGACAGGCCAAGCCCGGTGCCCTTTTCGCGGTTGGTCACATAAGGTTCAAACAGCCGCGCGCGATTTTCCGGCAGGCCCGCGCCGTTGTCGATCACCCTGATTTCGGTGTCGCTGCCGATTTGGCGAACCTCGACCCTGATTTCCGGCACATAATCCTCGCTTGCATTTACCTGATAGGTTTCAATGGCTTCACCCGCGTTCTTAATCAAGTTCATCAACGCTTGCGAGATCATAGTGGGGTCAATATGGCCCCAGATCATGTTGTGATCACAAATCAGCGACAATTTTACCTTTTCAAGCGCATTGTCCTGCAAAACCACCGCATCACGGATCAGTTTCAGCACATCTGTCTGGCGGCGCTCGGGCTCGGGCATGCGGGCGAACTTGGAAAACTCGTCAACAATCCGGCGCAGATCGGTGGTTTGGCGGATGATTACATCGGTATATTGCGCCAGCGTTTCCACATCAATGCCCGGTACTTTTGAGAATTTTCGCTTCAGGCGTTCGGCCGACAGTTGGATCGGGGTCAGCGGATTCTTGATCTCATGCGCGATGCGCCGCGCCACATCCCCCCAGGCCGCCATGCGCTGGGCCGACACCAGATCGGTCACATCGTCAAAAGTGACGACAAAGCCCTCGAGCTGGTTGCGATCATTGAAACGGCTGGCAATCCGCACCAGCAGGTTTTCACCCGAACCGGCGCGGGTCAATTGCACCTCCTGCTGGGCCACGCGGCCGGTACCCTTGGCCAGCTCTTTGAAAAGATAGGAAAATTCTGGAACCACATCTTTCAGGGCGCGGCCGGTATTCGCCGCATCACCAAGGCCCAGCAGGCGGGCGGCGGCGGTGTTCATAATGTCGACCTCGCCGTTTGAATTCAGGCCGATCACCCCGGTGGACACCCCGGTCAGAACCGAATCAAACAGCCGACGGCGGCGTTCGGTCTGGCGGTTGGTTTCGACAAGCGTGTCGCGCTGGGCCTTGAGTTGCTTGGTCATCTGGTTAAAAACCCGGCTGAGCATGGCGATTTCATCGTCGCCCTCTTCTTCTTGCACCCGCACGTCAAGATCCCCGGCCCCGACCCGCTGAACCGCCCCGGCAAGCCGCCCCACCGGTCGCGACAGGCGTTCGGCAAACCAAAGGCCAAGCCAGATCGCCGCCAGAATGACCACCAGCGCGAAACCCAGATAAATCAGGGCAAACTCGAACAACAGCTTACCGCGATCACTCTCAAGCTGTTGATAAAGCGCAATAGTTTGCTTGGTTTCGTCCAGCAGGCTAAGGATTTTTCCATCCACATTGCGCGAAATATAGAGATAGCGATCAGCGAAGTTATTGAGCTTGGTCAGGGCACGAAACTCGTTATTGGCCCAGTCGCGGATGATGACAATCTCACCCCCCGCCGCGCGATCAATCTCATCGCTGCTTGGGGCCTCGAAATCAAACAGATAGCTGCGCTCGCCGCGCGAGATCAACTGGGTTTTACCATTGATTACAAAGGCTTCGCGCAGGCCACGCTGGATTTGTTGCTGGCCTTGCGTCAACAAGCGGCGCAGATCGCCCTCGGACAAAAGCGGTGACAAGCGTTTGTTCTGGCCCAGAAAATCCGCCAGAACCTCGGCGTCGCGGGTTAGTGCTGTTTGCTGTTCCTGCTCATAAGCCTGCGCCGCCGCCAGGGATGAGCCGACGACCTGGCGCACCCGATCCGAAAACCAGCCCTCAAGCCCGAAATTCAGGGTCGCGGTGGCAAAAACCGCCACCAGAATTGTCGGCAACAGCGCGATAATCGCAAACACACCGGTCAGCCGCATGTGCAATCTGGAGCCTGCCGATTGCGCCCGGCGGGCCGCAACCATCCGCGCCACGCGCTGCAACACAAGTGCCGCCACCAGCAACACATAAACAAAATCACTGAGCAAAACGAACCGCAAACTGCGCGAGGCCGACCCCTGTTCAAACAGGTTGAGCGCGGCAAATGTCATCACCGCCAGAACCGGCCCCAAAACAACAAGGCTAAGCGTGCCAAGATTGCGCACGCGTCGTTGTTTGCGCAGCCGGTTGAGCGACAACCATGCGGAATTCAGGCTAAGCGTTTTCATGGGCAGAATTGCAATCGAAACCTCGAATCGACGTCCGGAATCCGCGTGCTTTTCGCCGGATCAGCAGTGAAAAAGTCACATTCCGAGCATTGACACACAGCAGGCTCACACGAATACCACAGAAACTGTGATATTCTTACATCAATTTGCGCCGTCGAGTCACGCGAATATCCAGCTCCACGATCTTTTTTCTGAGGGTATTGCGATTGATGCCCAGCAAATCGGCGCATTTCGCCTGATTACCGCCGGTGGCATCAAGCGCGATTTCGATCAGCGGGACCTCCAGTTCGCGCAATATCCGCCCATAAAGGCCACTGGGCGGCAGGGCATCGCCATGCAGATCAAAATAGCGGCCAAGATGGGCGGCGATGGAGTCCGACAGCTTTTCATGGCCCACCGCTGCCCCGGGATGCATCGCCTCGCTGGCCGGGCCAAGGGTGACATGGACATCCCCCTGTCCGATCCGGGTTTCCGGGCAGGTCACGGCCAGACGGCGCACCACATGTTCAAGCTGGCGCACATTTCCCGGCCAGATGTGCTTGCGCAGCTCGTCATGGGCCTGCGGGGTGAACAGCTTGGCCTCACCGCCGTCACGCTCCTGACGGGCCAGAAAATAGTCGGCCAGCAGTGGAATATCATCAATCCGCGCTTGCAAAGGCGGGGCGTTCAGGGACACCGCGTTCAGCCGGTAAAACAGATCGCCGCGAAAATTTCCGGCCTCGACCTCGCGCGCCAGATCCTGTTGGGTGGTGGCCAGCACGCGCGGTGCGTGATCGCCAAGACTGTCCAGCGCGCGCACCAGCCGCGCTTGCGCCTGCGCCGATAAATCACCGACCTCGTCAAACAGGATCGAGCCGGTTTTGGCCTGGGCAAGCTGGTTATGAACCGCGTCACCGGCCTCAAGCGCGTTGGCACCCGCAACCACGAAGGGCAAGGTGCGCCGGTCGGAATAATCGTGAATGGTACGCGCGATCAGCGATTTACCAGTGCCGCTTTCCCCCGTGATAAGCACCGGCAGATCGGTGTTCAGCACCCGCGCCACAAGCCGATAAAGCGCCTGCATCACCGGTGTGCGCCCGACCAGTGGCAATTCGTCCGCCGGGTTTTGCACCGTCTCGGGGGTGCGGTTCTGACGGTTGCCCTCCAGCGCCTTGGCCGAGCGTTTCATCAGATCGGGCAGATCGAACGGCTTGGGCAGATAATCATAGGCCTCGGCCTCGGCGGCCTTGATCGCGGTCATGATGGTGTTTTGCGCCGAGATGATGATGACCGGCAGATCGGGGCGGATTTTTCCCAGCCGCGGCAGGGTTTCAAGGCCGTTGCCATCGGGCATGACCACATCCGAAATCACCAAGTCACCGCGCCCCTCTTCAACCCAGCGCGTGAGCGTCAAAAGGCTGGCGGTGGCATGCACCTTGCAGCCGGCGCGGGTGAAAGCCTGGGTCAGAACCGTGCGGATCGTGCGGTCATCATCCGCGATCAGAATTGTGCCATCCATCAGGTGTCGCCTTTATCTTGTTTCGGGATTTTGGGGGCCATGGGCAGAGAGATCCGGAACACAGTTTTACCGGGCCGAGATTTGACCGTGATTGCACCATGGTGATCGGCCAGAATTTTTGACACCAGCGCCAGCCCAAGGCCGGTGCCGTTTTCACGGCTGGAAATGAACGGATCGAACACCGCATCAAGCATGGTTTCAGCGATGCCCGGCCCATCATCGATGATCTCGATCTGCAAGGGTACGGCCTGGCCGCCATCTTTGGAGCGCAGGCGCAAACCGGGCTCGTAATAGGTGCGAATTCTGATTGTGCCACCTTGCGATGCCGCCGCTTCGGCTGCATTGGCGAACAGGTTGGAAAAGACCTGCGACAGTTGATCGGTGTCACCGAATGTAAGCGGAAGGGACGGGTCATATTGATCCAGAAACCTCATATTCGAGGCCACGCCATAGCTGGCTGAAAGTCTCGCGCGCTCCAGAAGGTCATGGATATTCAAAGGCTTGAGGTTAGGTGGGCGCAGATCGCCGAATTGCTCGACCTGTTTGAGCAAATCAACCACGCGCCGGGTTTCCTGCAAGATCAGATCGGTCATTTCCTGATCCCGTTTGCCAAGGCTCATGGCCAAAAGCTGCGCCGCACCAGTGATGCCCGCCAGCGGATTCTTGATTTCATGCGCCAGCATATCGGCCAGCCCGATGGCGGTTTTGGCCGAGCTTTCCACTTGCAATGCCCGCCCCAGACGGCCCTTGATCTGGCGCGGATGCAGCAGCACCAGCATGGTCTCGGCCCCGTCCGACAGGGGCGCGATCTGGATGTCGCACAGCGCCTGATCGCCATCCCCACGGCTGATATTGATGTCATGATGAAACAGCACCGATTGATTGGCGCGGGCGCGGTTCAGATCGCTCTCCATGTCCACATCGGTTTTCAAGCAGCGCGCGACCGTGCGCCCGACAAGGGTTTTTTCGGCGGCGTTCAGAAACACCTCGGCGGCGGGATTAAGCGCCTCAAGCCGGTTTTGCGCCCCGACAAGCAGGGCGGGCATGGGCAGCGCGAGCCAGATATTCGCCGGATCAACGGCCATCACGCCACCGCCTGCAACGGCGTGGCATCAGCGAGGCTGCGGATCAGGCGCTTAACCTTTTCAGGTGCGGGGGCGGTCAAAACCTCGCGGCGCAGCGCGCGCGGCGTGGCCAGCCGATCCATATACCACCCCAAATGTTTACGCGCCACTTTGCGGCCCAGCTCAATGCCGTAATAGGCCAGCATATCCTCAAAATGGCCCTCGATCAGCGCGCAAAGCGCCGCCCCTTCTGGAATGTCGGGCGCCGGTCTGTCAAACAAATCAGCAGCGATTTCAGCCAGTTGCCAGGGCGCACCCTGCGCCCCGCGCCCGACCATAACGCCAGCCGCACCAGAGAGGCGCAGGGCGGTTTCAGCGCTTTGGCTATCCACGATATCGCCATTGGCAATCACCGGAATAGTGACCGCATTGACCACATCACCGATCAAGCCCCAATCGGCACGGCCTTTGTAAAACTGGCACCGTGTACGGCCATGGATGGTTAACATCTGCACCCCGGCCTCTTGCGCACGGCGGCCAAGTTCTGCTGCGTTCAGACAATCATGATCCCAGCCAAGCCGGGTTTTCAGGGTCACCGGCACGTCAACCGCCGCCACCACCGCCTCGACCAGGCGAACCGCGTGATCGAGGTCTTTCATCAGGGCCGAACCGGAATAGCCCGAGGTCACCTTTTTTGCCGGACAGCCCATATTGATGTCGATAATCCGCGCGCCGTTACCAGTAATGATCCGCGCGCATTCCGCCATCCAGTGGGCCTCATTACCGGCAATCTGAACGGCAGTGTTATCCCGATCAAGGCCCAGTTCGGCCCGCTGGCGCGATTGCACTTTGGCCGAAGGGCGCGCCTGCACCATTTCCTGAGAGGCGACCATTTCGGACACCACCAGCCCCGCGCCGAACCGCGAGACCAGATTTCGGAACGGTAAATCGGTGATGCCCGCTAAAGGTGCCAGAAAAACAGGCGGGTCAAGCAATATTTCTGCCAGTTTGATAGCCATATGCCTAATCCTTACGCGCTTATCCCGTTCATACCCAGATTTACAGAATGACGCAACCGGGCCGGTTGCGTCGGGCGGTGGCGGCTTTTAGAACGGCGTAAACACCGCGAAGGGAATTCTGATTTGACAAATGCCGCCATAATCGTTGCCGCAGGCAAGGGCTTGCGCGCCGGGGGTGGCCTCGCCAAGCAGTGGCGCGATCTGGCCGGAAGGAACGCGGTGGCGTGGTCGCTGGACGCGTTTCGCGCGCATCCCGAGATTGGGCGGATTATTCTGGTTCTCAGCCCGGATGATATGGATTTGGCAGCCGGTTACCGTGACGTTGACATCGTGGCCGGAGGTACATCCCGCAGCGCCTCGGTGCTGGCGGGGCTGGAGCATTTGGCCAGTGATCCACCGCAAAACGTGCTGATCCATGATGTGGCGCGCCCCGGTGTTTCAGCCGGCATTATCAGCGATGTTATTGCCGCCTTGCGCGATCATCCGGGCGCGGCCCCTGCCCTTGCCGTTAGTGACGCACTTTGGCGCGGGGGTGACGGGCAAGTGACGGGAACCACGGATCGCGCAGGGCTTTACCGCGCCCAAACCCCGCAGGGATTTCATTTCACCGCAATCCTTGCCGCCCATCACGCTTTCACGGGTGAAGCCGCCGATGACGTGGCGATTGCGCGCGCGGCGGGGATGAAGGTTGCCATTGTTGACGGCGACGAGGATAACCTCAAAATCACCCTGCCCGGCGATTTCGCGCGGGCCGAACGGAACTTGCGAGGGTCAATGGATATTCGGGTTGGCAACGGCTTTGACGTGCATGCGTTTGAAACGGGCGATCAGGTGGTTTTGTGCGGCGTTCCCGTGCCCCACAGCCATGCGCTCAAGGGCCATTCCGATGCGGATGTGGCCATGCACGCCTTGACCGATGCAATTTACGGCGCGCTGGCCATGGGCGATATAGGTCAGTGGTTTCCGCCTTCTGATCCGCAATGGAAAGGTGCGGCCTCAAGCGTGTTCCTGCGCCATGCTGTCAAGCGGGCAGTGGATGAAGGTTACGCCATAACCCACACGGATTGCACGATTATTTGTGAAGCGCCCAAGATCGGTCCGCACAGTTTGGCCATGCGCCAGAATCTGGCGGCGATCATGGGGCTGGATGTAAAAGCGGTGTCGGTCAAGGCGACTACATCGGAACGGCTCGGCTTTACGGGGCGCGGTGAGGGCATCGCCGCCATGGCCACCGCCACCTTGGTCAAGCCATGAGCGCACTGATTACCACGTTTTTCTATGTCGGTCGGGTGCCGTTTGCACCGGGCACATTCGGCTCAGCCGCCGCGATCCCCGTGGCTTACCTTTTGCACCGTTTTCTCGGCTTTCCGGCCCTCGCCATCGCCACGCTGCTGGTGTTCGCGCTTGGTTGGTGGGCCACTGCCGCGCATACTAGGGGCAAGGACAACCACGACCCCGGCGAGATCGTGATTGACGAGGTTGCCGGCCAGTGGATCGCCCTTTGGCCCTTGTCCATGGGCCTGTGGCTGAACGGGGTCGATCCCGCCATCTTCCCCTATCCCGGCTGGATCGGGGCGTTCGTGTTTTTCCGGCTGTTTGATATCTGGAAACCTTGGCCAGTGCGCTGGGCCGATGATATGGACACGCCTTTGGGTGTGATGCTGGACGACGTGCTGGCCGGGATATTGGCGGCGGTTTGCGTGATGATTGCTGCCGGAATTTACCACGGGCTGATCCAGTGAACGCGGCTGCGGTGCTTGAATTGGCCCGCGCAAGGGGCTGGCGCATTGCCACGGCGGAAAGTTGTACGGGTGGGCTGCTGGCGGGTGCATTGACCGAAATTGCCGGATCGTCCGACGTGTTTGATCGCGGTTTTGTCACCTATTCCAACGCCGCCAAGCAGGATATGCTGGGGGTTCAGGCTGACACGCTGGCGCGTTTCGGGGCTGTGTCGGAGGAGGTCGCGCGGGAGATGGCGGACGGGGCGCGGCGCAATTCAGCCGCTGATCTGGCGATCTCGATCACCGGTGTCGCCGGGCCGGGTGGCTCGGCCCACAAGCCCGAGGGGCGGGTGTGTTTTGCGTTGGCGATGACCGGGCGCGATACCACCACCGAGACTTGTGAATTTGGCGCAATTGGTCGCGCGCAGGTGCGTCAGAAAGCGGTTGAACATGGGCTGAACCTGCTGAGGCAAGCCCTGCTAGCCTAATTTTGGCCTACGATTAATCAACACGATCCCCAGCGATACCAGCGTTAATGCGCCGATGATGGTCGGGCTGATCTCCTCGTTCAGTATCAGCCAGCCGAAGATCACCCCGAATACCGGTGCCAGAAAGCTGAATGACGCCATTTCGGAGGCCGGATAGATCGACAATATCCAGAACCAGACCACAAAGCCGATGGAAACCACGCCAATTGTCATCACCGCGAACACGCCGAGATGCCAAAGCTGCAAATCGCGGATCAACGGGCCGAACAGCAGCGACAGCGGCAACAAAATAACGGCGGACACCGCCAGTTGATAGATCAGTTGCATCTCGGGCGAGGATTTTCGCATCGGGCTGACCCGGGCGGTCAGACCAACCCCCGCCCAGCACATGGCGGCCAATGTGCTGAGGATATCGCCCAACACACTGCCCCCGCCGGTGCCCCGATCAACAAAGGCCCAGATGAT
Organism: Alphaproteobacteria bacterium; assembly: GCA_013151535.1. GTDB lineage: Bacteria > Pseudomonadota > Alphaproteobacteria > Rhodobacterales > Rhodobacteraceae > UBA5972. The sequence continues at coordinate 12,785 of JAADIC010000021.1, forward strand.
ACCGAGTATCGCCAATCCCAGCCCGATGGCTTTGCGCGGTGTGATCGCCTCGCCCTCAACCAGAAAATGCGCGCCGATCATCCTCCAGATCGGCATGGTGTAAAAAAGATCGAAACCCGGGTGACGGTGGTGAAATCAAGCGCCATGAACAGGAACACGAATTCAATCGCGAACAATGCGCCGGAGAACAGCCCGGCCTTCAGGCTGCCGTCGCGAATGCTCAGCCTTTTGCGCCGCCAAAGCGCGTAGGACAGCACCAAAACAAGGGCCACAGCCGAGCGGAGACCGGCGGAAAACACCGGCTGCAAGCCGCCATTGACCAGCTTAATCATCACCTGATTAAGCCCGAGCAGGATCGAAAACGCCACCAGCGTGCTGGCACCAAACAGATCAATACGATCCTTCTTTTCCAAGCTGGTTTGATCCTGATCTTTGCGGTATTTCCCCGCCAACGGCATAAAGGTTTTGCGGCTTTCGCCTAAACCTACTATGCCGTCAGTGAACGGGTTGAAAGACCAATGATACAAAGGCGGGCAGGATGAGGATGAGCGTTTTACAGGTGGCGGCGCTTTTGATCGTATTGGCGGGGGCGTTCGGGGCGTTCAACTATTTCTTTTTGCGCCTGCCGCAGTCCATCGGCATTCTGGTGGTGGCGCTTTTGGCTTCGCTTGGGGTGATGGGGTTTGATTATCTGTTGCCGGATATGGGCATCACCGCCGCGTTCCGCACCACGATCGAGGATCTGGATTTCTCCAAAACCCTGCTGGAGGGCATGCTGGGGCTGCTGCTGTTTGCCGGTGCGCTGCATGTCAAAATCGGCGATTTACGCCAACAAGCGCGGGTGGTGGCGTTGATGGCGACAATCGGTGTGGCTTTGTCCACACTGGTGGCGGGCGTCGGGTTCTCATATATCACAGGCTTTCCTTTGCTGATTGCGCTGGTATTCGGTGCGCTGATCTCGCCCACTGATCCGGTGGCGGTGCTGGGGGTTCTGCGTCAGGCCAATCTGCGCAAATCGCTGGAAACCAAAATCGCCGGTGAAAGCCTGTTCAATGACGGCGTTGGTTATGTGGCCTTTCTGATCCTTGTCGGGATCGCCTTTCCGACTGACGGGGCCGAAAGCGCTGGCCTTACCGAGGTTTTGCGGCTGTTCGGTCAAGAGGTTCTTGGCGGTGCTGCCCTTGGCGCGGGCCTTGGCTGGCTGACTTTTCAGGTGATGAAGCGGATTGACGATTACGCGCTTGAGGTTCTGTTGTCGCTTGGCCTTGCCTTTGGCGGCTATGAGCTGGCGGTTTCCTTGCATATGTCCGGCCCGATCATGGCGGTGGTTGCCGGCCTGTTCATTGGTGATGTCGGCATG
>JAADIC010000064.1 GCA_013151535.1 Alphaproteobacteria bacterium
AAATTCAACTGTATGTTTCGTTCCCATAGTCGTTCTCCTTTTGCGCATAATATGCGGTTAAAGGAGCGGCACAATTCCGCGACAGGTCCAGTGTTGTGGCGAGTATAGAACCAACTCCCTGAGCTGGCGTTTTGAAAGTATCCTCATCACGAGTTCTCCATAAATGAAGAGCATCGCGATGCCCTAGGTTACAACAATACCCAGGCAGGTTGACGTTAGCGGTAGTGGTTGTGATTTGCAAAAAGGATTTTTGTGTGCAACATTTTTGAACACTGGGTCACATAGTTTCGTGTTCGAATAGGTGGCCCCAAAGGGGGTCTGTAAATACAGCATCAGTATTTACCATTAACTTACAATATGTTACAAACATTAATGGTGCTGCTTGGGGGGCACCGTTGTCGGTGCTCACGCCTTCAGACTCTATGAAGGAGAGTTGGGTGTGCGGCTGGATTTTGATATGACGGCACAGACCGGCGACATAGACATCGCCAGTTTTTCCCGTCTTTCGCTGGCACTTGAAGACACGGCATCGCCGCCGCTTGAAAAGGTGTTCAAGGATTTCGATTTCGCGGCGCAACCAAGCCTTAAGCCCGGCATGACCTGGCGCTGGAAGCAATCAGCGAACGAAATTCTGGTGGAATTCCTGACCCCATCCTTTGAGGCAGAGGAAACCTTGGTCAAGCTGAAAGCCCTTGGCGTTGATGCCCAGGGGTTGCACTATCTGAACTATCTGATTGCCAACCCAATCAAGGCCGCCGTCACCTATCGCAGTGGCGTTCTCGTGCAAATTCCACAACCCGAGCGTTTCGCCATACAAAAGCGGATCGTGGCGGACCGGCGACGCAACGGGCCGGATGCACTAAAGTCGGAAAAGGACCGCCGACAAGCAGCTTTCCTGATTGAAGTGTTGGCCGAGGACCGACCAGACGAACTGCGCGATGCATATGAAGATGCACTGTCCCGTGGGCCAAAGTGGAAGGAACGGATCAGGGCGTCGCTGGAGCGTATGCCGAAAACTGCGGACCGGCTTCGCTCCATTTTGGGGTAGAACCTCGCCCACACTATCAGGCCCTCGCAGATCAACAATTTCGCGATGCGTATTTTCCGCTTGCCTCTGTAGTTCATACAGGTTGGATAAGCGGCAAAAGTCCACCTTCCACGAAAGTAGAATCCCATGTCAAACCATTACGATACGCCCAAAGGCGGCCCCTATGATCTTGCCGTGATCGGGGCCGGTTCGGCCGGATTTTCCGCCGCGATCACCGCAGCGGATGAAGGCGCGCGGGTGGCCCTGATCGGTTACGGTACCATCGGCGGCACCTGCGTGAATGTCGGCTGCGTGCCCTCCAAAGCGATGATCCGGGCGATGGATGTGATGCATGTCGGGGCCGTGGCCAGTCGTTTTGACGGGGTCAGCGCCAGTGCTGAGGTCACCGATTGGGCCGCCGTGATCCGCCAGAAACAGGCGCTTGTGGATAATCTTAGGACCGCTAAATATACCGATGTGCTGCCTAATTATAATACTGTCCATTATATGGAGGGCGCGGCCTCTTTTGCCGAAGACGGCGTGCTCACCGTCGATGGCACGCCGATTAACGCCAAAAAGATGGTGATCGCCACCGGCTCGCATCCCCATATTCCTGACATCAAAGGCCTCGATCAGGTGACGCATTTTGACAGCACCTCGATACTGGCGCTGGAAACCCTACCCGCCTCGCTGATCGTCATGGGCGGCGGTTATATCGGCGTCGAGCTGGCGCAGGTTTTCGCTCGTGCCGGCTCCAATGTCACCATCGTCACCCGCCGTGGTTTGCTGCCCGAGGGCGAACCCGAGATCAGCGCCGCTCTGACAGGTTTCTTTGCCGATGAGGGCATCACCGTGCGCGACGGGCTGACCTATGACAGCGTTTCCGCGGACGGTGGCGGGATCACGCTCAACGTCACCACAAAAAACGGGGCCGAGGAAATTCACGCCGAAAAACTGTTGCTGGCCACCGGCCGCGTGCCCAATACCGCGATGCTGCAACTGGACAATGGCGGCATCAAAATGAACGGGTGCGGTGGTATTGATGTTGACGCGCAGATGCGCACCAGCCGCGACGGTATCTATGCCGCGGGCGATGTGACGGGGCGCGACCAGTTCGTTTATATGGCCGCTTACGGCGCGAAAATCGCCGCCAAGAACGCGATGAACGGCAATTCCCTGTCTTACGACAATTCGGTGGTTCCGGCAGTGGTGTTTTGCGACCCACAAGTGGCCAGCGTCGGCATGACCGAAGCGGCCGCGCGCGCCGCAGGTCATGATGTGCGAACCTCGGTTCTGGGGCTGGAACATGTGCCCCGAGCGCTGGCAGCACGCGACATGCGCGGGCTGATTAAGCTGGTTGCCGATCAGGACAGCAAAAAACTGCTGGGCGCGCATATTCTGGCACCCGAAGGCGCGGACAGCATCCAGACAGCGGCCATGGCGATCAAGGCTGGCATGACTTACGAGGAATTGGGGGCAATGATATTCCCCTATCTGACCACGGTTGAAGGACTAAAACTGGCGGCGCAAACGTTCGAGCAGGATGTCTCGAAACTGTCCTGCTGCGCGGGATAAGCGCGACTTGCGCTTGACGCCAATCCGGCTGGATGAAGCGCCCAAGCTCAGGGTCGTAGTATCGGGCGTTGAGGTATTGCAGGCCTGCGTCGCGATCAAACCGCTCACCCGCTGCCACGGCAGGTTTTTGAGGCACTCAAAAGCCCGAAAGTGGGATGAAGCCTTTGGTCTCCACCGCCACGGCGGGGTTCACGTTCCAGTCGTCGATCTCGCCGAAGGGGCGATAGGTGGAGCGTTTGCCAAGGCCGCCGGTACTGCTTGTCACCGTCCTTACCGAATTGAGCTGATCCGAATTCAGATAGGCGACTTCCTCGACAACCGTGCCGGTCACGCTGTCATAGGTGTAAACCTGCCGCACATTTCCCTGAGGGTAGAGCAAAATTGTCTCGCTGTTTCCCTCGCCAAAGTCGCGGATTTCCACGCCGCCGAAATAGACCGTGACATTCCCCGCACCTTGGAGATTGGCGCACTCTGAAGTGTCCGTCAGCCCCTCGATCTTCTTCACCCGCCCGCCGTCTGCCCCATAAACGTAGCAAGTGCGAACCTGCATGGCGGTCACCGACAAAGGCCGGTTCTCGGCGTCTTAGGTCATCTCTTTCAGGTTCAGACCGGTTTCCATGTTGCCGTTCGCGTCTTAGGTAAGTGAGGATGGTTTCAGAGCCGCCGAAATTGCGGATTTCAACTCCACCGAAATAGGCCGTGACATTCCCTGTACCTTGGAGATCGGCGCAATTTTCAGTGTCCGTCAGCCCCTCGATCTTCTTCACCCGCGTGCCATCGGCGCCATAAACGTAACAAGTGCGAACCTGAGTGGCGGTCACCGACAAAGGCCGGTTCTCGGCGTCGTCGTAGGTCATCTCTTTCAGGTTCAGACCGGTGGTCATGTTGCCGTTCGCATCATAGACAAACGCCACCCCACCAACGCTGCTTGGCGTGTGCCGCACCCCGCTGTCGCCATTGCCGTTGATGTCCGGGTTCGCAATGCTGCCGGGGGAGGGGTAGAGATAGGCGTCATTGTTCGCCGCCGCCGGTTCCGCGCCGTTGGAGCGCATATTGCCCGCGCTGTCATAGGTGAATTTCTACGCCCAAGGCTCATTCTCCGTCGTTAGCAGGAAATGCCGACTGCCACCTATCAAAAAGATCTTTGATTTCCGAGTTTGTTAGCCCCGTTTCTTGGGTAACTCTTTCCCGCTTATTGTGTGGATAGCCCCACAAATTATGCAACACCCCCCGCACTGTGGTTCGTGTAACGTGGCTTCCAATGTCCACCTTAGGCCAAGCCCTTACAATTTCCATCGCGTCCTCAATGTTTGGGCCAGCCAATGTTGGAAAATGCTTGTGTGGAATAACCGGATCGCCATTGAGCGCGCAATCAAGGCACAATCCGATAACTTCCATTTCGGCGGTTGTGAATTTCTGTTCAAGTGTCTTAATTCTTGAGGCCGTCATAGTATTCCTTTCCCTCTGTAGGTTGAAAAACCGTACCTCCGTCCGGATGGTTTGGGTCTTCGATCACAAGAACATTGTTGTGCTCATTGTATGATGCTTTTTTGTTGTTTCCAAATTCCTTTGAATCTGTTAGATGATCGATTGTTTCATCTACCAATCTTGCGAGATCGTCTTTGGATTCAACGTCCATATCCTCGAAACTCCCGAAATCATTGAGGTGGTCCGACGCATGACCATTTGCGATCGCGTCTGCAATTTCTGAAATCGAATTACCATTCGGATCATCATCGTCGGGATCAGGACTGCCGCTCGGATTCGTTTTTTCCGTCTTTTCCTCAACCGTCTTAGCCGGTGTCTTGGTTCCTTTTTTCCCTTTCTTAGAATAGACAATCGCAAGAATTACCTTGAGAGCACCACCGTCTCTTCCATATTTGGAGATATCTTTCGCTACTTGTTCTCCACCACGGCCAGCAGTGGCTTCCCAAAGGGTCAGCCCGCTTATCGGGTTCTCCCACATTCGTTTAAGGCTATACGCATTCCCCCCGGATCGCTCAAATTCACCGGATCGTTTGCCGAGTACGCATACCGATTGGTGCTAACCCCCGGTTCTGTCACCTCGAACCAATCCGGCTGGATGAACCGCCCCAACTCGGGGTCGTAGTATCTGGCGTTCAGGTATTGCAGGCCTGCGTCGCTATCAAACCGCTCACCCGCTGCCACGGCAGGGTTTTGACAACGTCAATATCCCGATAGCGGGACAAAGCCTTTGGTCTCGGTTGCGGAGTTTACGTCGTGGTCTTCGATCTCGCCGAAATGTGGTAGCTGGAGGGTCTCGCCAGCGCGCCTGCACCGTCGGTTACGGTTCGTACGGCATTGAGCTGGTCGGCGCGGAGGTAGAGGATGGTGTCGGCGGCAGGATCGGTTTTGGTGGGTCGCGATCAGTCCGGAGCAAAGGTGTAGCTGGTCGTGTCGGCAGCATAGTAAACCGAGACCGGTGCGCAATGTTTGACCTCAGAGGCATCGCAATTACCGTTTCTCAATTCCTTTTACAAAATAACCCTCACCCTCAAAAGCTGCCTTGATCGTTTCGACAAACGCCTTGTGCCTTGTAGGACTTGGTGTAGGACTCCAAATGCCGGTATTTTCTTGAGTGCTCAGCCTGATGAGGAAATGGCCGGGGCGTTCCGAGATGCTCCGAACGACAATATTTCCATCCGTTGTCCAACAATCACCAAGTCCATTTGGGCATTCGCCTTGTCGATCAGCTATCTCCTTTATTCGATTTAGTGTTGAATATATTCCTTCAATCCGAAGCGTTCCAGAACTATTGCTTATTTCGAGGTCAGTACTGAATGAGTTAGTGAATACAATTAGGGGCTGACCCAGATAACCGTAAAAAAGGGTTATCATAGGCCATATGCGAAAGAGCCGATAGTTTCAAACCCCTGATCAGTATTTGGCAAACACTGAAAGGTGACCCTGAAACAGTCAAGAATTGGTATCGGGAAAGATGGTTGGAAGCACAGGAAGGCGAAAAAGTTGAACAGTATGAAAAGATCAAAGCCCGTTACAATGAGGGTGCAAATGCTGCTGATTTCCTGTTCTTGACCCGCACTGCCTATGGCGGTGTAATGCGATTCCGCAAATCAGACGGCTATATGTCCACCCCCTGCGGTGCGCATAAGCCGATCCATTTTGGCACGTTTGGACGCCGGGTTGACGAATGGTCAAAAAGAGTCAGCGGCACCGAATTCTTTCATCGGGAATATGCAGAATCTTTAGATCAGGCCCGTGATGGTGATGTTGTTTATTGTGATCCACCGTATAACCACAGCCAGGCAATTCTCTACGGGGCTCAAGGCTTTGACCATGACCATTTATTCAGGTGCATTGAAGCCGCAAAAAAAAGAGGCGTATTTGTGGCTTTGAGCCTCGATAGCTCAAAAAAATCTGGGGCAAAAGACTGCGAGTATCGGTTTCCGAAAAACCTCTTTGCGCGAGAGATTGCGGTCAATTGCGGTCGATCGATGTTGAAACGATTTCAAATGGGCGGCCAAACCCTGGAAGGCGAAATCGTTACCGATAGACTGATGCTAACTCATTAGATTACGACGCACCGCAACAAAAAAACCCGGCCAAATGACCGGGGTTTTTCGTTTATTGAACCGCTTTAGTGACCCAGAATCTGGCTCAGGAACAGCTTGGTGCGATCCGATTTCGGATTGTTGAAGAACTCCTCCGGCTCGTTCTGTTCAACGATTTGCCCCATATCCATAAAGATCACCCGGTTCGCCACCTGCCGGGCAAAGCCCATTTCGTGGGTCACAACGATCATCGTCATGCCCTCTTGCGCCAGTTCGATCATGATATCGAGAACCTCTTTAATCATTTCCGGGTCCAGCGCCGAAGTTGGCTCGTCAAACAACATGATCCGGGGCTTCATGCACAGGCTGCGGGCAATCGCCACGCGCTGCTGTTGACCACCGGACAATTGGCCGGGAAATTTATCGGCCTGTTCCGGGATCTTGACCTTTTCCAGAAAATGCATGGCCGTTGCCTCGGCCTCTTTCTTGGGGGTCTTGCGCACCCAGATCGGTGCCAGCGTCAGGTTGTCGAGGATCGACAGATGCGGAAACAGGTTGAAGTGCTGAAACACCATGCCAACCTCGGACCGGATCTTGTCGATATTCTTGAGATCAGACGACAATTCGGTGCCATCCACCGAGATAATGCCCTGCTGGTGTTCCTCCAGCCGGTTGATGCAGCGGATCAGGGTGGATTTGCCGGACCCTGAAGGCCCGCAAACCACGATCCGCTCGCCTTGGTTCACCGTCATGTTGATGTCTTTCAGCACGTGGAAGGCCCCGTACCATTTGTTCATCCCGGTGATCTGGATGGCGACCTTGTCGGACACCTTCATCTTTGAACGATCGATTTCGCGATTCTCTACTTGAGACATTTTATATGCTCCTTAACTCTAGTGTCCGGTCTGAAGCTTGCGCTCCAGATACATGGAATAACGTGACATGGAGAAACAGACGACCCAGAACACATCAGGGCGATAAACCCGTAAATTTCCCAGACGATACCGTTCCACGCCTGATTGGCGCGAATGGCGTTTGAAAGGCCCATGGGGTCCATCAGGCCAACGATCATCACCAGCGTCGTGTCTTTGAACAGGCCGATGAAATTGCTGACGATGTTCGGGATGGAGATTTTCAGGGCTTGCGGCATGATAATCAGCCGTGTTGCCTGCCAGTAATCCATGCCCAGCGCATCCGCGGCCTCGTATTGGCCCTTGGGAAGGGCGGCAAGCCCTCCGCGGATCACCTCGGCCATATAGGCCGAAGCGAACAGCGTCACCATAATCATCACGCGCAAGACCAAATCGAAACTGGTACCCGGCGGCATGAAATAGTTCAGCAGTGTCGAGGCCACAAACAACAGCGTAATCAGGGGCACACCGCGAATGAACTCGATAAAGCCCACGCAGATGGTTTTGACCACGAACAGGTCCGATTGCCGCCCCAGCGCCAGCAAAATACCAATGGGCAGGGATAATGTGATTCCGGTGATACCGATCAGAATAGACAGGGTGAACCCGCCCAACTGGTCACTGGTCACCGGCACCATTGGCCCGATTCGCCCCACATCTTCATAGATACGCTGGATCGCATCGCGAATGCCGACTTCCCGGCCCTCGATATTGAGCAGCTTTTCAAACGCAACCTTGTCTTCTTTCGAGGTGGCGATTGGCAGGTTTTCAGGTGTTTTTACGTCAGCCAGATAATCCGGCAACGCCGCCCGCAGTTTTTCGGCTTCAACTTCCAGCCCCGCAAGCTCGGCCTTTTTGTCCGGCAGGCTTTGCAAGGTTTTCAACTCGCGCTTGGCGGTGACCAATTCAGCCGCATTCATCTCACCCGAAGCGATACGCTGCTCGTAACCGGCGATGGCAGAGTCCATGTTGTTGTCACCGACATAGACCGCGATTGCCGCACCGATTGGCCCATATAGGAAAACCCACCAGATCACCGGCAACAGGAATGTCGCGATCGTCGCCCCGAGCGAACCGATAAGCGACGGCAGAAACTTCGACGCAAGATAGCCAATGCCAAAGCCCAGCAATGCGCCAACCGGTGTCCACAATGTGCCACCCCAGATCAGCCAGAAGGCAATGAATGGAAACAGGCCCGAAAAGATCAGCAACTTGCGCGGCAGTTTATCAAACAAAACCGGCGCGATGGCAAAGCCCAAAAGGACGAATGCCAGGATCGGCCGCCAGTATAAGTTGCTTGGGTAAAACCCGAACAACAATTGCCTGTAGCGCTCGCGGATTACCGCCCAACAGGCACCATCAGTTCCTTCACCGTAAGCCGCCGCGATTTGCTCGCGGCATTCGCCTAGGGAATTCGCAGTCCAACTTGACTGGAACATCCAAGGCAGAACGTAGTCCAGGACAAAAAACAAAAACACAACCGAGATAATCGTCAGCGCGCCGTTGCCATAGCTCGAGAACAGGTTCTCGCGCGCCCATTTGAGGATGCCGGTTTCACCGAGCGGGGGTTCTTGTTCCCCCAGCATTTCGGTGCGGACGTAAGATAGATCGCTCATTTTACCGCTCCCTCATCTTGATAGATTCGTTATACCAGTTCATGATAATCGACACCGTGATCGAGATCGAAAGATAGGCCGCCATCAGCAGCATCAGGCTTTCCATCTCGCGGCCGGTCTGGTTCAGCGTGATGCCGCCCAGCGTACCCGTCATATCCATATAGCCCACCGCAATTGCCAGTGACGAGTTTTTGGTCAGGTTCAGATATTGCGAGATCATCGGCGGGATAATCACCCGCAAAGCCTGTGGCAGGATCACCAGCGACATGGTCCGGCCCGGGCGCAGGCCCAGAGCCGCAGCCGCTTCGGATTGTCCTTTGGAAACTGCCTGAATCCGGCGCGAACCGCCTCGGCGATGAAGGCCCCGGTATAGATGCTCAAAGCCAGCCAAAGTGCGATCAGCGAATTGCGGATCACAAACCCGCCTTCAAAGCGGAACCGCGCCATGACCGGATATTCCAGCGTGATTGGTCGGCCCATGGCGAAAAACACAACCAAGGCGGGCAGGGTCAGGATGGCCAATTTGATCCAGAAGGTCGGCAGGATGTCACCGGTTCTTTCCTGCCGGGCTTTGGCCCAGCGACCAAAGACAAAGATGCCGACAACCGACAACAGGAAGACCACGACGGGAACCATGCCCCCGGCTCCAAAAACCGGGCTGGGAACAAACACGCCAGCATTGGTGAACGCCACCGAGTCCCAAAGCGACATGGCGTTTTCGGGGGTTTTGCCGCGAAACCCTGCAATCTTCGGCATGGTTTCGATCAGGATGGCCGCAGTCAGCAAAATCCACAACAGAACCGGCACGTTGCGCACGGTTTCGATATAGACCGTCATCAAGCGCGCAACGATCCAGTTCTTGGACAGCCGCAAAACACCGACCATCACGCCGATAAACGTGGCGGCGATACAACCCAGCACCGCAATCAGCAATGTGTTCAGGATACCGACAAGTGCGGCGCGGGCATGCGTCATCGTGCTGTCATAGGCGATGAGCTTCTGGTTGATGTCATAGCCTGAAGGCTGCCACAAAAACCCAAAGCTCAGGGGTTTACCCAAGGCGGCCAGATTGTTGGCGGCGTTATTCGCAAGCCACGCAAAACCAAGCATGAACAGAAAAAGCGCAATGACCTGAATGGTCATGGAACGATAGCGTGAATCGTAAATCAGCATACTCAGCCGGAATGTCGGCCCCTGTGCTGCCTGGTCTGCCATAGCCATGGCTTCCCCCCCGGGTTACAGATCAACCTTGTGAAGCGTCTTGCTGCAAAACGGTTTACCCGCTTCTGCGCGCTGTCATCATCAATCTAAAATTGTACTGGATATAGAAAATGGGGCGCACCGTGTGGCACGCCCCAAATCGTTCAGATCAACTTAACGGAACGGAGGCGAATAGATCAAACCGCCGTTTTTCCATTGAGCGTTCAGACCACGGGCAAGGCCGATGGCTGTGCTTTCGCCGATGTTGCTTTCAAAGATTTCGCCGTAGTTGCCGGAAACAGCAATCACACGAGCGGCCCAATCTTTGTCCAGACCCAGCATTCCGCCCAAGTCACCTTCGGTGCCCAGCAGACGGTTGATTTCCGGGTTGTTGGTGCCTTTTTGCATTTCAGCAAGGTTGGCAGACGTAACACCCAGTTCTTCAGCCGAGATCAGTGCGTTCAGAGTCCAGCGAACAATGTCGCCCCACTGGTCGTCGCCGTGGCGAACGAGTGGACCCAGAGGCTCTTTCGAAATGATTTCTGGCAGCAGAACGTGGTCGCCAGGATTTTCAAAAGTTGCACGGGTCGCAGCCAGACCGGATGCGTCAGTTGTGTAAACGTCACAAGCGCCGGCCAGATAGTTCTGCTGGCTTTCTGCGTTTGTTTCGATTGGCACTGGCTCATAGGACATTCCGTTGGAACGGAAGTAGTCGGCCAGGTTCAGCTCGGTTGTGGTACCGGTCTGGATACAGATGGTTGCACCATCCAGATCTTTGGCAGACGAAACGCCCAGTTCTTTTGGAACCATGAAGCCTTGACCATCATAGTAGTTAACACCAACAAAGGTGAACTTCAGGTCAACATCGCGCGAGAATGTCCATGTGGTGTTACGGGCCAGCATGTCAATCTCACCGGAAGCCAGCGCTGTGAAGCGTGTCTTACCAGTTGTTGGCACAAACTTAACCGCGTTGGAATCACCCAGAACAGCCGCAGCAACGGCCCGGCAGATTGCAACGTCAAAGCCGGCCCAGTTGCCGTTTGCGTCAGGTGCAGCAAAGCCAACCAGACCAGTGGAAACACCACAAGCCAGCTCGCCTTTTGCCTTTACGTCGTCAAGTGTGGCAGCAGATGCCGCACCAGCAACAAGGCCAGCTACGGTGAGCGCGCCAAGGAATACTGATTTTTTCATATTTTACCTCTTCCTGATGTACTGTCTTTTTACGGACAGAGTTCCGACCTTTATGGCCGGATTCGAAAATTGCCCGAGGGGAGTGTGCCCCTCGGCGGCTCCGATTGTGGTCAATTATTGCCGGTTTGGTCAAGGGTGGATTTGCAAGTTAACCAAGGGTTAACCACATTAAATCGCAATTTAGCATCGGGTTCCGAGTTATTGCCAAAGTCAACAGTCAATTAGGGCGCGAATGGAAACGTTTTTGGCCCTAAACGACTCACCCGGATACGACCTGAAAGAATCGAAACGCGTCGCAAAAGTCCTGCCGTTTGCTTATGGCAGTCGCTTCGGCTTCTTCATCCGCACCCCATTGCTCGACCTGCCAAATCTCGTCAATCTGGGAGTGTTGCCACAATTGCCCGATCTCGCCATAACCGTGAATTGCCGCCAGCGCGATCACCAGTGAACCGGAATGGGTCACCAGATCATGAAAGCCGGTCAGCGGGAAAATATCCAGCCGGTTGACCTCGGCCGTCAGCTTTTCCAGCGCCTCGGGTGCCTGCGCGTGGTGCATGATCCCGTTTGTCACCTGCAACCGAAAGCTGAATTTCTCGCCCGCCCAGTCCAGCAGCGGATCCCACGCTTTGGCCTGTCGCGCCGCCAGTTCCGCCGGATAAGCGCTGCGATAACACAGCAAATCACTGCCACCATAGGCCGACAACATGGCCGCCACTTCGGCCCTTTGTGGCGCGACCTTGTCAAGCGCGGCATTGACGCGCCGCGTCATCGGCATGGTTTTGGGGTCAACCTGCGCCTCTTGCGCGGCCCATTCATCGGCAATCATTTGCGCCAGCGCCCGGGTTGGTACGATCAGCGGGGTTCTGGCCGGGGTTTTGAGCTGCCGTTCATCCAGCAACACCTCGAACCCGCCCCCGACCTCGGTAACGGTTGCGTCAGCCCAGAACCGTTTCTTCAAAGACGGGTTCATTCCTGATCCAGAAATGGATCAACCGGTGCCCATTTGACCGCCCAGTTCATCATATCCCAAGTGCGCTGCATGTGCTCGGGCAAAGGTGCCGTCAGCTCCAGCCGCGCACCCGTCACCGGATGATCCAGCATCAGCGAACGCGCGTGCAGATGCAGCTTGCGGCTAATGTCACCCCCAAGCTGCGCACCCCAGCCGTCACCCTCGTTCACCTGCTTGTTGGTGCCGTATTTACCGTCACCGATGATCGGATGGCCTATTTCGGCCATATGGGCGCGCAATTGATGCGTCCGCCCCGTGACCGGCACCAAAGCCACCCAGCTTGCGCGTTTGCCGACCTCCTCCAGCATCGAATAATCGGTTGTGGCGAATTTCGCACCTTGGGTCGATTTCACCTCGTCAGGATGAATACAGACCATCTTTTCACCCGCCTGATTGGGGCCATGCCCGCCCTGTTTAACCAGCCCAAACCGGATCGTCCCCATGCGGGGCAAGGGGCTGCCCGCCACCGCCGCCCAGTAAATCTTGCGCGTGGTCCGCTCCTTGAACGCATCCGCCAGATCACGCGCCACCATGCGCGAGCGTGCCAGCAGCAGGATGCCCGATGTATCCTTGTCCAGCCGATGCACAAGGCGCGGGCGTTCCTCGGCATCAAAAATCAGCGCCTCTGACAGCCCGTCAATATGGCGCGATTGGCCCGAGCCACCCTGCACCGCCAGCCCCGGCGGTTTGTTCAGCGCAATAATATGGTCGTCGCGATAGATCACACAGGCGCGCAGCATATCGATATCGTCTTGCGAGACTTTCAACTCGCGCTCGCGGCGCGGTCGCGTGTCCGCCGTGTCAGGCAGCGGTGGAAGTCGCACCGATTGCCCCTCTTCTAGCCGAGTCGAGGCTTTAACCCGCCCGCCATCCACCCGGATTTCACCCTTGCGGCACATCTTTTCGATCCGTCCCTGCCCGATATGGGGAAAGCTACGGCGAAGCCAGCGGTCCAGCCGCTGCTCGGCGTCATCCGCCTTGACCGTTAGGGTTTGCACACCACTCATCCGAAAATCCCCCGGGCGATCCACACCGCCAAAAATACCGCTACCAGCGATAGGATCACGCTGGCCAAAACATAAAGCGCCGCTTCGCCCGCACGGCCAGCCTCGTAAAGTTGCAGCGTATCCAGCGAGAACGCCGAAAACGTGGTGAAGCCGCCTAACATGCCGGTCAGAACCAAGGGCATGAACCGGTCCAACCCTTTGGAGGCCAGCAGGATCACCATAAGCCCCATCACGAACGAGCCGATCACATTGACCGCAAGCGTACCCAGCGGGAACGCCACGTTCAGCGCCACCAGATACCGTAAGCTGGCACCAAACGCGCCGCCGATTGCTACATAAAGAAACGTCATGGCGCGTCCTTGTTCTGCTTTGGCGGGATTGTCAAGTTTGCCGCTTGGCCCTGAGCTTAACAAAGTAATCCAACCGCTTTTTCAACTCGCGCTCATGGCCCCGTTCAAGCGGTGTGTAAAACACGCCGCGCTGCATGGTGTCGGGAAAATAGTTCTGGCCTGAAAACCCATCCTCGGCATCATGGTCGTAAGCATAGCCCGCGCCGTAACCCTGATCTTTCATCATTTTGGTAGGGGCGTTCAGGATATGTTTTGGTGGAGGCTCGGACCCCGTCGATTTCGCCGCCGCCATCGCTGCCTTATACGCCCCGTAGGAGGCGTTCGATTTCGGGGCCAGCGCCAGATAAATCACCGCCTGGGCAATCGCCAACTCACCTTCAGGGCTGCCAAGACGTTCATAGGTTTCCCAGGCGTGCAGGCATTGGGTCTGGGCGTTGGGATCGGCCAGCCCGATATCCTCGATGGCCATGCGGGTGATGCGGCGCGCCAGATAGCGCGGGTCTTCACCGCCCTGCAACATCCGCGCCAACCAGTATAGGGCGGCATCCGGATCCGAGCCGCGCACGGATTTGTGCAGGGCCGAGATCAGGTTGTAATGCTCCTCACCGGATTTGTCATATTTCGGCGCGCGGCGTGACAGGCGTTTGGACAGTTCCTCCGGGCCGGGCGCAACCTCATCGTTCCACGCGAAACATTGCTCCAGCAGGTTCAGCAACGCCCGCCCGTCGCCATCTGCCATTTCCAGCAAGGCCTCGCGCGCAAGTGCTGTCACCGGAATGGCGCGGCCCATCTCGCCTTCGGCCCGCTGGGCCAGAAGTTCAAGATCGGCCAGGGTCAGGCGTTTCAGAACCAGCACCTGCGCGCGCGACAGCAAAGCGGCGTTCAGCTCGAACGACGGATTTTCCGTCGTCGCCCCGACCAGCACAATCGTGCCGTCCTCCATATGCGGCAAGAACCCGTCTTGTTGAGCCTTATTGAAACGGTGGATTTCATCGACAAACAGCAGCGTCCCACGCCCGTTCTGGCGGCGCAGGCGCGCGGCCTCGAACACTTTGCGCAAATCCGCCATGCCGGTGAAAATCGCGCTGATCTGCACAAAGGCCAGATCGGTTTCATCCGCCAAAAGCCGCGCGATGGTGGTTTTGCCGACACCCGGCGGACCCCAGAAAATGATATTGCCCAGCGATTTAGCCGCCAACATGGCGTGGAGCGGCCCACCCTCATCCAGAATATGCCCCTGCCCGATGACCGCGCCCAAGGATTTAGGCCGCAAACGATCCGCCAGCGGGCTGGGCGCGCTTGTTTGCGGCGCCGTATCGGGGTTTTGATCAAACAGGTCGGGCATGGATGCAGTTTAGGCCCTGCGCGCCGGGCATGAAAGCCCAAAGCAAATGGCAGGGCTTGAAAGCCTAAAGCAAATGGTAGTCCTTGGCCCGCTGGATCGCCTCGGCGGTGGTGCGCGCCAACAGGCGATTGCGCGCCGAGATCAGGCGCGCCTTCAAGGCACTTTCCGAAATACCGATCTTGGCCGCCGCCGCCGTGTGGCGATAGCCGTCGGCAATCAATTGCAAGGCTTCTTTCTGGGCGGCAGTCAGGCTATCGGGCGGGTCAGTCGCCTCGTGCAGCGCAGAGACAAGGCATTCGATGCGCTGGATCTCGTCATCGGCAAATTCACGATCCGCCCGGGCACAGCCAACAATCGAACGCGACGCCAAGCTGCCGCGCGCCACGACAACGCCATAAGTCAGACCGTACTTCGCCGCCTGTTTCAAGATGTCAAACGGGTCGGGCAGATCAATGTCGCTCCACCGCGTGGCACCTTCTTTGTTGAAGCCCCAGGCGATCATCGGATCGCGATGCACATAGCCCTGTTCGGTGTAATAATCGACCCAGCCCTGATCGTAAGTCTGGAACTGCATCAAAGGGCCGGCAAAGCGGATATGCATACCGGCCATATAGCCGCCCGGGGATTCCACACCAAGTTGAAAAAGGATTCGATCAAGGCCGATTTTCGTAGACATGTCTTTTTAGACAGGTTGTGGAATTTGACGTCAACCGTAAATTGATTGGCGTAACCATTTCAATATTTTACTTGGTAACAAAGGCCACTGACATCGACACCAAATGTTTTCACAAATCATAGCACTTTCCTAAGAGTTGTGATGTGTTGGAATTTCTCGGCTCGACCCATGTTGAACCGATGCAGTTGGAACAGATTGAAAAAGACCTCTTGTCCCTACCGGTTGACCCTGGAAAAGACCTAATGGTTGAGGTGGCTTAACGGCAGAACCCCGCAGCGCAAGCTACGGGGTTCTGTTCATTTTATCAGATGGGTGTTTGGCCTAGTCTGCCAGCGCCTCGGCGGCCACGCGGGCCTTGTCGCCAGCACCTTTGGCGTCCATGTCCCGATCAACAAATTCGATGATCGCCATGGGTGCCATGTCACCGTAACGGAACCCGGCCTTCAGAACGCGGACATAGCCGCCCTGGCGGTCTTTGTAACGCGGCCCCAGAACGTCAAACAGTTTCGTAACATATACGTCCTGCTTCAGCTTGGCGGCAGCCTGACGGCGGGCGTGCAGATCACCGCGTTTGGCCAGCGTTATCATCTTGTCGATGATCGGCTTGAGTTCCTTGGCTTTGGGCAGGGTTGTCTTGATCTGTTCGTGTTCGATCAAGGAGCCCGCCATATTGCAAAACAACGCTTTGCGGTGTTCGTGGGTGCGGTTCAGACGGCGGTAGCCTCGTGCATGGCGCATGGTATTTTTCCTTCTTTATACTTTGTCCGGCGCGCCATGCGTGTGGTGCGCTCTCCTTGGGGCGGGATTGCCCATACATTCCCCGGCAATCCGGGCATTTTCGTAGGCCGGACAAATGCCCGACCTACATTTGATCAAAAATGATCCTCGTATTTCTTGGCCAGCTCTTCGATATTGTCCGGTGGCCAATCGAGGATATCCATGCCCAGATGCAGGCCCATGGCGGTCAGCACTTCTTTGATCTCGTTCAAAGACTTGCGGCCAAAATTCGGCGTGCGCAGCATTTCGGCTTCGGTTTTCTGGATCAGATCGCCGATGTAAACGATGTTGTCGTTCTTCAGGCAATTTGCCGAACGAACCGACAATTCCAGCTCGTCGACTTTCTTGAGCAGAAGCGGATTGAACTCAAGATCATCCTCTTCTTCAGCCCGGCCAGCGGCTTCGGGTTCGTCAAAGTTCACGAACACAGAAAGCTGGTCTTGCAGAATACGCGCGGCAAAGGCAATCGCGTCTTCCGGTGTGACCGAGCCATCGGTTTCGATCTTCATGGTCAGCTTGTCATAATCCAGCACCTGACCTTCACGGGTCGGCTGCACGTCATAAGACACCTTGCTGATCGGCGAGAATATCGCGTCAATCGGGATCAGGCCAATCGGCGCATCTTCGGGGCGGTTCTTGTCGGCAGCGACATAGCCCTTGCCGGTTTCCACGGTCATTTCCATGAACAGGCTTGCGCCTTCATCCAAGTGACAGATCACATGATCGCGGTTCAGGATTTCGATGCCGGAACTTTCCGAGATGTCGCCAGCCGTCACAACGCCCGGCCCTTTGGCCGAGATCGAAACCCGCTTCATGCCTTCGACTTCCATCGAAACGGCCACACCCTTAAGGTTCAGCACGATGTCGGTGACGTCTTCGCGCACACCGGCGACGCTTGAAAATTCGTGCAGTACATTGTCGATCTGCACGGAAGTGATCGCGGCCCCTTGCAGGGACGACAGCAAAACACGGCGCAGCGCGTTGCCAAGCGTCAGACCGAAACCGCGCTCCAGCGGTTCGGCGACAGCCGTGGCCTGACGCATGGGGTCAGCGCCCGGTTTGATGTCCAGACCATTTGGACGGATGAGTTCTTGCCAGTTCTTGTGGATCATATTGTCCTCCATTCCTGTTTTCTGACCCTGGATCCGTGGTTCAGAAAACTCCCGAGGTTTTAATAAAACGCTTCGGGATCACCGGCTTGCGGTGATCCCTGAATTCTTAAACGCGGCGGCGCTTGGGCGGGCGGCAACCGTTATGGGCAATTGGCGTTACATCGCGGATCGCCGTGATGTTCAGACCAACCGCAGCCAAAGCGCGCAACGCACTTTCACGACCGGAACCCGGGCCCTGCACTTCAACCTCAAGGGTTTTCATGCCGTGCTCTTGCGCCTTTTTGCCAGCATCTTCGGCAGCCATCTGGGCTGCATAAGGTGTGGATTTGCGCGAGCCTTTGAACCCCATGGTTCCGGCGGAAGACCATGCAATCGCATTGCCCTGCACATCGGAAATCAGGATTTTGGTGTTGTTGAACGAGCTGTTCACATGCGCCACACCGGTGGCGATGTTCTTACGCTCTTTGCGCTTCATGCGGGATTTTTCGCGTGCCATTGTTCAGACCCTCCCTATTTCTTCTTGCCGGCAATCGCGCGGGCCGGGCCCTTGCGCGTGCGTGCATTGGTGTGGGTGCGTTGGCCGCGAACCGGCAGGCCACGACGGTGACGCAAGCCGCGATAACAACCGAGATCCATCAGGCGTTTGATGTTCATCTGGGTGTCGCGGCGAAGATCGCCTTCAACCATCAGGTTTGCGTCGATATATTCACGCACCGATAAAACTTCGGCGTCGGACAGCTCGTTGACACGGCGCGACAAATCAATGCCAACCGCTTCGCAAGTTGCTTTGGCAGCGGTGTTGCCGATGCCGTGGATATAGGTGAGGGCAATATGGACCCGTTTATGGGTCGGAATATTAACGCCAGCAATACGGGCCACGTTGTATTTCCTTTTCGTTGCGGTTCCGTATCGCCGGAACCTTTTTTCACAACACGAAAACCGAAGGCCGTTTCGCCGACGATCATCGCTTGATTATAAGAGACATTGAAAGGCCGCAGCCCAAATTATAATGCCGATTCCCGTGTGGGATGGGGTGCTTTACGGGGTATTGATCTGGGCGTCAAGGGGCAGTTGGACAACAACAGATATCCCCGTCAGAAAGCCGCCCACAGGTGTGCAAATCCGGCCAGCCCGGCACCGACAATCAGGGCCTGGGAGAAGCCATTGTTGAACTCGTTTTTTGGATGTTTTCTGAACAACCAGTGCAGCCCGACATGAATGATCGCAAAGGCCGAAAACCCAAACCCGATTGGGCTGTCAGGGCCTGAAACCGCAATCCAGAGCAAAAGCCCGGCAATCGGCACATGCGCCCAAAGGAAAATGGTTTTCGCGGTGGCATCAGGCAGGAAACTGGTCAGCGGCAGAATGCGCCATTCGTGGCGTTTTACGGCATCAAATTCATGCGCGATCAGAAGAGCCATTGTTGTCCAGAACGCTATGGATACCATGAGTTACCTATTCCGATAATGCCGATTTAATCGCGGCCGCAACCCCGTCCATGCTGTCCAGCCCGTCAACCGAGCGCAGCTTACCCTTGGCGTAATAATACCCGATCAGCGGCGAGGTCTTCTTGTAATATTCCAGCAGGCGCACCCGCAGGCTTTCCTCGTTATCATCGGCCCGGCGTATGAATTCGGTGCTGCCACAGACGGTGCATTTACCATCCTCGGGGATCGGCTTGCTGATGTCGTTGAAGCCCTCGCCGCAATTGGCGCAGGTCGAACGCGCGGTGATGCGCGTCACCAGCGCGTCGTCATCGACAGCCATTTCGATCACAGCATCCAGTGATCGGCTGCATTTATCCAGCAATTCGCCAAGCGCGTCAGCCTGCGCCAATGTGCGGGGAAAACCGTCAAAGATAAAACCACCGTCCGAGTTGGCGGCCAGTTGCTCTTCGATCAGGTCGATCACGATTTCATCGGTCACCAGCTCGCCCGCATCCATAATCGCGGCGACCCTGTTGCCCATGTCAGTGCCCGACGTGCGGGCCGCGCGCAGCATGTCGCCGGTGGAAAGCTGGATCATGTTCCGTTCTTGAACAAGACGCCGCGCTTGCGTGCCTTTCCCGGCCCCGGGTGGGCCAAGCAGAATGATATTCATCGACGCGTCCGACTGCTTTTGGTTTTACCCTTGCGGCCTTTGCCGCTGAGTTTGGATTTCTCGATCAGGCCTTCATATTGATGCGCCAGCATGTGGCTTTGCACCTGATTGATCGTGTCCATCGTCACCGACACCACGATCAACACCGAGGTGCCGCCAAAATAGAACGGAATGTTGAACTGGCTGCGCAGAATTTCCGGCAGCAACGCCACCGCCACCAGATAGATCGAACCGACGACCAACAGGCGGTTCACCACATAATCCAGATATTCCGCGGTTTTGGCCCCCGGGCGAATACCGGGCACAAAGCCGTTCTGGTTTTTCAGGTTTTCCGCAACCTCGTCGGTTTTGAACGCCACATTGGCGGTATAGAAATACGAGAAGAAGGCGATCATACCGGCAAAGAACAGCAGATAAAGCGGCTGACCCTGACCAAAGTAGGCAAGGATCGTATTCATGATGCCGCTATTCTGAGTGCCGGAAAACGTGCTGATCGTGGTTGGCAACAACAACAGGGAGGAGGCAAAGATCACCGGAATAACGCCCGACGGGTTCAGTTTCACCGGCAGGTTGCTGCTTTCGCCGCCATACATTTTCATCCCGACCTGACGGCGCGGGTATTGAATGTGGATTTTGCGCAAGGCGCGTTCGACAAAGACAATGAAACCGATGACGGCGATCACCATGATAATCACGCCGACGATCACCGCCGGGCTGATCGAGCCAGCGCGACCCTGGGCCAGAAACTGGGCGATGGCGGCGGGCAGTTCGGCGACGATGCCGACAAAGATGATAAGCGAGATGCCGTTGCCGATGCCGCGCGCGGTGATCTGCTCACCCAGCCACATCAGGAACATGGTGCCCCCCACCAGCGTGATGATGGTGGAAATACGGAAGAACCAGCCGGGATCGGTGGCCAGATCGCCCGCCTCGATACTCGCGGCCAGCGCATAGGCCTGGAATGTCGCCAGAATGACCGTGCCGTAACGGGTATACTGGTTGATTTTCTTGCGCCCCTGCTCGCCCTCTTTCTTGAGCTGCTCAAGCTGGGGAACCATGGCCGTCATCAACTGCACGATGATCGAGGCCGAGATATAGGGCATGATGCCAAGGGCAAAGATCGCCATACGGCCGATCGCGCCGCCAGTGAACAATTGCAGGATACCGCCAATACCGGTCGAGGCCTGCTCGACAAAATCTTTCAGCGCGGCGCTGTCAATGCCGGGCACCGGAATGAATGTGCCAAGGCGGTAAACGATCAGAAGGCCGATGGCAAACAGAATACGCTGGCGCAGCTCCGTTGCTTTGCCAAAAGCACTCCAACTCAGGTTGGCTGCCATTTGTTCTGCTGCCGATGCCATCTGTGATCCCTTTCACAAACACGCCGCATGAACCGAATTCACGGAACCCACGCGGCGCGGAAAATTCTTTAGATGTTTATGTAAGGAGCCGAGCGGCCCCTCACAAGGTTTATTCCGCCGCTGGCGATGAAGATGTGGTGAGCGTGCCACCTAGCGCTTCAACCGCCGCGATGGCGGATTTCGATGCACCGGTGACTTCGATCGTCACTTTGGCTTTGAATTCACCCTTGGCAAGGATGCGCACACCGTCGCGCACCCGGCGCACAAGACCGCTGGCAACCAGCGCTTCTTCGGTGATCGGCTTCTTGATATCCAGCTTTTTGGCGTCGATGAATTTTTGCAGCAGGCCAAGGTTCACAACCGCATGCCGCTTGGCATTGATGTTGTTAAAGCCGCGTTTGGGCAGACGCATGTAAAGCGGCATCTGGCCGCCTTCGTAGCCATTGATCGCCACACCTGAGCGGGATTTCTGGCCCTTGATGCCACGGCCAGCCATTTTACCAGTGCCCGAACCCGGGCCACGGCCCACGCGCTTGCGTTTTTTGGTTGCACCGGGATTGTCATGCAATTCATGCAGTTTCATGTCGCTATCTCCTTTTGCCGGAACTACCCCCCGTTAGCGACGAAAGGGGCAAACACGGCGCCTGTCCCGCACTTGTTGCGGGATCTGATTCTGTGGTGTCCTCGTGACTCCACCGTGGGCGTATAGACCCGTTGGGTATGGGGTTCAAGGGGGTTGGTGTTGCAGTTTTGGCGAATGTGCGAACGCAGGTGTAAGGGGTTCCTAACCGGTTCAGGTTAAAACCCAAATCGACGTCAAAACGTGGTTTGGTTCTGTGTAAGATGGCTTTGCCTGTCAGAACCGCCGAGAATACCGAAGTGATCACGAAGGTGCAGGGTTTTCCACCCTGCTCGGCACTATAACCGCACCGGCGGGCCCGCCTTTTTGTTTTACGAGATGTGGATTGAGACCAAACTGCTGGCAACAAACGCCTGCGGTGGATTAGTCGTGCCCAACACAAGGGCAGTGTGCGGACCTCGGGGTGGGTGCATGTTTCAGTAGTACAGACTGCAAAACTGCGATAGATAAAACCGACACCAGCTTCTCAGCAATGATCTACGCCTGTGCAGCGTTGTTGAATAGCCGGTGAATCTCAACAGACCCTAGAGCGCGTCCAAACTAATTGGTTTTATAGCCTGCGGCAGTGAAGAAGTTGAAGCATTCTTCTTCTGAGAAGAGATTACAAACGTGTTGCGGATTTTCTGTGAGGAATAGGCGCTGTCGGCAAACAGCATGTCCTCACTGCCGTCGAGCAAATCCGTTAACGAATTGATCTCGTGT
>JAADIC010000254.1 GCA_013151535.1 Alphaproteobacteria bacterium
TGCTACAAGAGCAAGGCGTCATGTCTATTCGAAGTCTGGCCAAACAGCTGAATGGGGTCTCCGAAGTTACAGTTCGACGGGACGTCAATCGTTTGGCCAAGCGTGGACTTTTGAAACGCACTCATGGCGGTGTTGTCCGCGTCGATGATGTCGATGAATTCGATTTACTCGCTCCATCGATCGGCGATTCAACGGAGAGCGTTGATTTCCAGACGTTTGATGCAATTATCTTGTCCCCTGTTGAGGGACGTGGCGCCATGGCATTACGCAAGCAGATCAAGCGGATGCCAGTGCCGTTTATTGCTGAGTCTGCGCCGCAAGAAGGTGGAATCTATTTAGGCCCCAACAACTGGGCGGCTGGATATGCTCTTGGCTGCGTCGCAGGGAGAGATTGCCAGACAGATGAGCCCGCAAATGTTTTACTCATCTCCCATGAAGCCTTGCCCAATACCGTGGCGCGAGCGGATGGATTTATCAACGGACTAAAGGACACATTGGGTGCAATTGCAAAGATTGTGCGTGTGGACGGGGAAGGAGAATATCGTTTCGCCTACTCCGCAGCCAAGGATGCGTTTCAGGCGCACCCCGAGATTAATTTAATCTTTGGCGTCAACGACCATTCCATTCTGGCTGGTATGGAAGCTTCCGATATCTGTGCGATGGATGCCGTGCGTGCATATTCAGTGGGCGGCGAGGGCGACGAAATTCTTGCGGCACTGACACAGAACAAAATATTGCATGCTTGTGCAGCGCTTTTCCCTGAAATTGTCGGACGCAAGGCCATAGATCTTATTGCTTTTGCACTGGAAGGGCATGCACTGCCCGACGAAGTTTTTACCCCTTTCGAAATTCTGACAGCAAAAAATCTCCCGGATTTTTATCGCCTGAGGGACGGTAAGTTTGCGTTGCGTCAAGACGTAATCGCAAAAATTGACCCCGGGCCGGATGTACCGCCTCTGTCAGTTCAAAATAAGCGTCCTTCAGTGAATTTTATGCCGCATTTCCCTGCGCACGATTGGTATCGCAATATGACACGGGCGATGCAGGAACGTGCCGACGCTCTTGGCTTCAATTTGGTTGTATCGGCACCTCAAGCTGGTATTGCCCGCGAAATTGTAAGGTTGCGCAGTGTGATCGCCAAGCGAGCCGCCAAACAGATCATGCCTGATGAAACGATATTGCTGGCAGCGGGTGAAACCACACTTCTATTAGCCAAAGAGATATGTGGCAGACCCGATTTGACGGTAGTAACCAACAGCTTTGAAATTTTGAAATTACTGGCAGGGCCAAACAACCCGAAAGTGATTTTAACCGGCGGCGAGTATCAGGAAAAAGACCGGTGCCTTGTGGGACCCAGCCTGGCTTCACTTTTCGAAATGATGCGTGTCGATCGTGCATTTCTCTCGATAAACGGGATCTCGCCCCGTTTTGGATTATCCGCGACCGACGAACGGATTGCCCGCGCTTTGCAACGTTTTATCAGCGCGGCGCGCACAACTTGTGTACTCGCCGACCACACCCTTGTTGGATTTGATGCCAACCATCGGATTGCCCAGGTTGATGGTGTGGCTGAACTCATTACCGATTCAGGCACCTTGGCCTCACATCGATTGGCCTTTGCCGAGGCAGGTGTCCGGGTAATTCTGGCTGATGACGAAGAAATTTCCGAAACGCTTCCACCTGTCCAGCCAGGTCAGAGCGAAATTCTAAACAAGTATGGGCATCCAACGGAGCCCAGATGCACCGAAGTCCAACTGCTGGATAATTCATAACAACTAGGAGGAATACCATGAAATCTGCATTGATGATGGCCACGGCCATCTCCCTGATCTCCGCTGCAACGGCATATGGTCAGGAACCAGTTATTCTGAAATTCTGGGACAATCAACAAACCGAATCTGGATTAAGTCAATTCCAGCAAGCCGCTGTAGACCGTTTTGAAAGTGAAAATCCCGGGATTACGGTTGAAGTTACCACCATTCCTTATCCGGAATTTCAACAGCGCTTGCTGACCGCGGTGCAAGGCGGAAATGCACCTGACATTTCAACTTTGGATCAAATCTGGGTTGCCGCGTTCGCCAAGGCGGGAGCTATCTCGGATCTTACCAAAATGGCTTCTGACAGCGACATTTCCCGCGATGCCTTTTTCCCCGGGGCATGGGACTCCGCCGACTATAACGGGAAACTTTACGGAATTCCGTTCAATGTCGATGCTTGGTCTTTTACCTATGTCAACAAGGCGCTGTTTGCCAAGGCGGGTATTGACCCCTCCTCAATCATGAGTTGGGATGGATTAAAGTTAGCGGCCGAAAAATTGACCGACCCGGCAAACGGCCAGTTTGGCCTGGGATTGTTTGGCCATAAGGGCGAAGACACCGTCGTGGTCACCGATTCCTTCATTTTCTCAAATGGTGGTTCGGTTCTTAACAGCGACGGTTCTTGTGGCCTGAATTCACCAGCGTCGGTTGAGGCACTCAATTATCTTGCTTCGCTTGTCCCTTATGCGCCAAACGGTATTCTTAATGCCTCGTCAGGCGACATGCGTGAATTGTTCCTTAATGGTTCACTTGCAATGGAATTCTGGCCTGCACTGGAGCAGCCAACCCTGCAAAAAAGTGATTTGAACTGGGATTTTGTCGCCGGTCAGGCCCCGGAGGGTAAAACGGCAATCGGCACCTATGGCGGCTGGAATCTGGCCATATACAAGACCTCACCCAACAAAGAAGCCGCTTGGAAGTTCATCGAGTTCATGACGCGTGAAGACGTGAATGGGGACGTGGTTGATTTGGTGCCGGCAAATATAAAAGCCGCTAAAACTTTTCTTGAAAAAAACCGCCTGGGGGCCGAGCGCATCATGAAATATCTGGACAACGCCAAAGCCCGCCCGCTTTCTCCCGTCTATCTGGAGGTATCCGATGCTGAAATGGCAATGATGCAGGATATATATTCCGGCATGCCCGCTCAGGAGGCCGCGGACAAGGCATGCAAGGTAATTGATGCTCTCTGATTTTTCTCTGTTTCCTGACCTGGCCGGGGCGGATGTGCCGCCCCGGTCGCCCAGATATACTTTGACGGCATATTTGAGAAGGCGCCATGATTAAAACTGACAAATGGATGATTTGGGCGTTCGTTGGACCAACGGTACTGCTTCTTGCGGTGATGATGTACTACCCAATGATTGGAACGCTGATCGAGAGTTTTTATTCGACCTCCTTCATCAATCCCAAACCGGAATTTGTCGGGTTTTCGCTTTACAACAAGATTTTTTCAAGCGGCAATTTCGGGATCGTTGTTCGTAATTCTCTCGCTTGGACGATTGGGGTTGTCTTTTTGCAAAATCTGATCGGTTTTGGCGTAGCTCTTTTGCTTAATCAACGCTTGCCCGGCCAGGGCATAATGCGCGCGCTTATTCTGCTGCCCTGGATTTTGCCGGGTGTCGTAGCCGCAATTTTATGGCGGTTCATGTATGACCCACAATTGGGCATCATCAATTCCTTCCTGATTGGCACAGGGCTCTCGAACACCGGAATTGCCTGGCTCGCCCAAGAATCCACTGCCATGATTGCCGTGATCATTGCTGCTGTCTGGAAAGGATTTCCCTTCTCGACCCTGGTGTTCTTGGCGGCCTTGCAAAATGTTGACAGGGAGCAGATTGAGGCGGCAACCGTTGACGGCGCCAGCGCGCTAAGAAGGTTGTTCGATGTGGTGCTGCCTGCGATGCGCAAGGTGATCGTGGTTAATGTTATCCTCACCACAATTCTCACTTTTAATTATTTCGATATGATCTGGATATTAACCCGCGGCGGCCCCCGGGATGCGACCCATATCTTTCCGACCAAAATTTACCAAGTAGGTTTTGGTCAGTTCCGCTTCGGCGAAGCGGCCACCTATGGGGTACTTTCTGTTCTGATGCTCTCGGTTTTGGTTGCCTTTTATTTCATCGCCCAAGGCTCCGGGCGCAACAAAAGGGCAAAGGCATGACAGCGCGCTTTAATTTACAGCGGGTATTGTTGACGGTTCTCTTGCTCTTCGTTGCAGCAATTGTGCTGCTGCCGTTTTTCTGGATGATCTCGGTATCGCTTAAGCCCGCCACCGAGCCATTCTCGATTCCAGCAAAACTGTGGCCGGATGCGCCAACATTTGCCAACTATATTACCGCTTTTCGGCCTGAGTTCCGCACCTATTTTGTCAATTCGATGATCGTTTCGGGGGCAACGGTTGCCATCACTGTGACTTTTGGTACGCTTGCCGCTTATTGCTTCACGCGGTTCCAGTTGAATGTGCTTTCGCTAATTCTCGGGCTGGTAGTGCTGGCACAGATGTTCCCGCACGCCGCCATTATCATTCCCATCTACAAGATGATGAAGAATGCAGGACTGCTAAATACCCGTCTTTCCCTGATCATTGCTTATGTGACGGTGACATTGCCGGTGGCGATCTGGATGATGCACGGCTTTCTGGCCAAGCTCCCGATAACTTTGGAAGAAGCTGCCGCAGTTGATGGCGCCGGGCCTTTGCGTACTTTTTTTGACATCATCGTACCGCTGTCAAGGCCTGGGATTGTGGCAACATCGGTCTATGTGCTGATCGTGACCTGGCAGGAATTCCTGTTTGCGCTTTCCTTTACATCAACCAAGGAAATGCGCACTTTGCCGGTGGGCATGAATGACTTCATTGGCCAGTACGGCATTCGCTATGGCGAGCTTATGGCATCCTCGGTAATGGTCTCCTTGCCCATTGTTCTCGTGTTCTTTATTTTACAGCGCCAATTTGTCGCCGGGCTTACCGCCGGTGCGGTGAAAGGTTAGGCCATGATTGATCCTGAAACCCTGCTGTTACGCGACGAAATGCTGCCCGGCGTGGTGCGCTTGACCTTTAATCGCCCGGACAAGCTCAATGCGCTCTCTAGTACGATGCTGGCGCAACTGGCCTCTGTTTTGGAAGTGGCGCGCACCGACCCCGCGGTGCGCTGTATCGTACTGGCCGGGGCGGGCGAAAAGGCCTTTGTTGCCGGGGCGGATATTGGCGAATATCAAGGCGGCAGGAATGCCGCGTTTTGCGCCTACCAAATAAGAAGCCGCGCGATCTTTGACGCTCTTGAGACTTTTCCAAAACCAACGATTGCCATGGTCAATGGCTTTGCCCTGGGTGGCGGGTTTGAGATCGCGTTGTGCTGCGACACGATTATTTGCTCTACGGAGGCACTTTTTGGTTTGCCTGAAGGACGATTGGGGCTTTGTCCCGGCGGGGGCGGTTCCCAGCGTCTAACCCGTATGGTGGGTAAATATGTGGCGTCCGACATCATGTTGAATGGTTGGCGCATTAGCGGCGAACGGGCTTATAGCCTTGGGCTGGCGGTTGAATGTTGCGCACCCGAAAAATTGGAACAGGCGGTGCTGACGCGGGCACGGGCCCTACTTAAAATTGCTCCCCTGGCACAAAAAGAAATGAAGCGGCTCATAAGCGAAGGTGCTGACGCCTCGCTTGCCACCGCCAAAAGTCTTGAACAGGAAGTCTTATTTCGATTGTACACAACCCGCGACGCTCAAGAAGGCATTGATGCGTTCCTTGAGAAACGTGAACCAAATTTTAAAGGGGAGGAGCGTTTTGACTAGGAATCTTTCAGGCAAAGTTGCCATTATTACCGGTGCAGCCATGGGCATTGGCCGCGCTTGCGCCGAATTAATGGCCCAGGATGGCGCGCACATCATAGTTGCGGATATCAACGAAGAAGCAGGGCGCGCGGTGGCGGATGAAATCCTGGCCTCAGGCGCTCAGGCACTGTTCGTGCGCACAGATGTTTCCCTGATGCAAGACATGGACCGGATGGCGGTGACGGCCGTTGAGCAGTTTGGAGGTGTTGATATTCTCGTCAACAATGCCGCTCGTGCCATGTGCGGTCTGGTTGACGAGATCGAAGAGTCTGAGTGGCAGACTGTCATCAATACCAATTTGACCAGCGTATGGCGTGGCATGAAAGTAGTTGTCCCCTTGATGCGGCAGCGCGGTGGTGGATCCATCATCAACATGTCTTCTGTGCAAGCGCAGGCGGGTTTTAAAGGCTGGCCCGCCTATGCGGCGGCCAAAGGGGGCATAAACGCACTGACACTGCAAACCGCTGTCGATCTGGCCCCGGCCAGAATTCGGGTCAATGCAGTTGCACCGGGTACAATTATGACGCCGCTCAATGAAAAAGTGTTTGCCGAGGCCAAAGACCCGGAGGCGCTGATTGCAAGCTGGAATAATGCCCACCCTTTGGGGCGTTTCGGTACGGCTGAAGAAGTTGCCGAACTGGTGGTTTTCCTGGCCAGCGAGCGGGCTTCCTTCATAACCGGCGAGATTATCCGGGTCGATGGCGGTCTTTTGGTGCGCGGGGAGTAGGCATGCCGTATCACACACTTAACGCCCAACATTCCCTAGTGACCCTTGACCTCGGGGTTGGGCACATCGCCTCATTGGAGTTGGGAGTGGCGGACAGCAAGCCGTTGCAACCTCTCCACCGTGCGCCATGGGCTGATGCTCCAGCGGAGGATTTTTATGATGTGCCGGCGGTGGAACGATATCTTTCAGGTGATTTCCTGTGCGCACCATTTGGTCCAAGCGATATTGATGACGGTCCCGCTCACGGCTGGAGCGCCAACAGCAAATGGCGCCTGGTGGACGAGATCCACAACGGCGCTTGCCACAGTTCGATATTCCGTCTGGTAAGAAAGGTTTTTGGCGCAACCTTGCACAAAAACTTAACGCTGATAGACGGACATTCGTTTCTTTATCAGAGCCATATATTTTCCGGCGGACGCGGCGCGCTGCCGGTTGCTCATCACGCAATGGTGCACCTGGCAGGCACGGGAAGTTTATCGATTTCACCCAAGGCCTTCGCCCAAACCCCAACAGACTGGAACGAACCCGCCAAAACACTGGCCTATCCCGGGCGGTCAGAGGATTTGTCGCGCTTTCCCGGCGCTGACGGCCGCCCCATTGACCTGACGCATTTGCCCTATGGCAAAACCAACGAAGACTTTGTGATGCTGGTGGAGGCCGTACCATCTGATTTTGGCTGGAGCGCGCTGTCGCGGCACAGCGAGGGCGACATCGTGCTTTTGCTCAAAAACGCACGGGCGCTACCGGTGACCATGATCTGGAATTCCAATGGCGGGCGCCAGAGCGCTCCCTGGAATGGTCGCCATCGTGGTGTTGTGGGGATCGAAGATGGCATTTGCTATTCGCTGCTTGGTCACCATGCATCAATTACACCCAATCCCTTAAACGCGCTTGGCACCCCCACCGCCATACAACTGGTTCCGGACGGCAGCGTTAAAATTCGTCATGTGATCGGTGCCTTCAAACCATCAATTCCCGTTCAGCGCGTCACTAATGTCGAATGCACCAACGACACGCTCACGGTTCATCTTAGCGATGGAAAATCTCAAATGCTGCCTTTTGACGGCACTTTTCTCTCATCTACTGGATAGGCAATTTTAATGGCAGTGGTAACACTTTCCAATCTGGGCAAAAATTTCGGTAGGTTTATCGC
This sequence comes from Alphaproteobacteria bacterium, assembly GCA_013151535.1. Taxonomy (GTDB): domain Bacteria; phylum Pseudomonadota; class Alphaproteobacteria; order Rhodobacterales; family Rhodobacteraceae; genus UBA5972. Next base: position 7,535 of record JAADIC010000254.1, read on the forward strand.
GCTTGAAAATTTCTCGCTTGAGATTGCCGATGGAGAATTTCTGGTTCTGCTGGGCCCCTCCGGCTGCGGCAAAACAACGACCATGCGAATGGTGGCAGGGCTGGAAACGCCGACCAGTGGCGACATTTTAATTGATGGCGTCCGGGTCAATGACAAACCGGCGCGCGAGCGCGATCTTGCTATGGTTTTTCAAAACTACGGGCTTTATCCACATATGAGTGTGGGCGAGAATATTGGATATCCGCTTAAAGTGCGCGGCATCAGGCGAGCCGACCGCAAGAGCAGGGTTGTAGCGGCGGCTGACCGGGTTGAACTGGTCGATTTTCTACAGCGAAAGCCGGATGAACTATCCGGCGGACAGCGCCAGCGCGTTGCCTTGGCCCGTGCCATTGTCCGCAAGCCTAAACTGTTCCTGATGGATGAGCCCCTTTCCAACCTGGACGCCAAACTAAGAACACTAATGCGAGGCCAGCTCAAGCATTTGCAAAATGAACTCAAGACAACCACGATCTATGTAACCCACGATCAGGTGGAGGCCATGACATTAGCCGACCGGATTGTCATCCTCAACAATGCCCGCATTCAGCAAGTCGGGCCTCCAGCCCATATATATGCCCACCCCGTCAATATTTTTGTTGCCGGCTTTATCGGCTCGCCGCCAATGAATTTACTCACCGGCACTTCGCTTGAAAGCAATTTTAAACACTCAAATGGATTGATCAAGGCGGCTACGTCGGGCGTTGATGGGGCTGTCACACTGGGCCAAAGGCCGGAACACCTCACTCTTACAGCTCCCGGAGCCGGTGATCTGACCGGCACGGTATTTTCATCGGAACTTTTAGGGGATGCAATGCTGGTCAATGTCACCGTGGGAAATGAAATGCTGGTGGTGAAAACCGCCCCCCATGATGGTGCCAAGATGGGCGAAACGGTTGGTATTTGCTTTGATGTTGGCAACATTCATCTGTTTGATATCGATACTGGAGATAGATTGGATATTTAATGATGTCACCGGTACCTGACTTTCGCTTCACCAGCGCGAAAACCGCGATTTTACCACTTTGTCAGGCCTCGGTGCTTTTTGACGGCACCCTGACAACACCGCGACTGCTGCATCCCGAAGGTGTTGCCGTCGGCCCCGACGGCGCAATTTGGTGCTCAAGCGAATTGGGCCAGATAATGCGCCTGGCGCCAGATGGAAGCGAGCTAAAAGAAATAGCTACAACTGGCGGTTTTACTCTGGGACTGGCTTTTGATGGCGCCGAAGCCCTGTTTGTTTGCGATTTAGCGCATCGGGCCGTTTTTCGCCTCGACATGAAAACACTCGCCCTGACCCGTTTCACCGCGCCGGGCATTCGTATCCCCAACTATCCGGTTGTGGATCGCGCACGCAACCGGCTGCTGGTATCGGACAGCTATCAATCCGGGACGCCTGGAGCGGGGCTTTGGTCCTATGACCTGGACAGCGCCAGGGGAGGGCTGCTGAGCGACCATCCTTTCAATTTCGCCAATGGAATGGCCCTTTGCGATGGCGGAACCGCGCTTCTGGTTTGTGAAACTTTTGCCGCCAAAATCAGCAGAATCAACTTTGATGGCAATGGTGAAGTTGCTTCAATTACTGATTTTGCTACAGATTTGCCCGGTCTGCCGGACGGTCTGGCGCTTGATGATGCGGGCAATGTGTTTGTTGGCTGCTATGAACCCTCTCGCATCTTGCGCATAGGGGCACAGGGCGGTGAAGCGGAAATCTATATTGACGACCCGAGCGCCCATATGCTTGCGCATCCAACCAATCTGGCATTCGCGGGCAAGACGCTTTTTACCGCCAATCTGGGACGCTGGCATATTACTCGAATATCTTCGGATACATCCGGTACCCCACTCTGGCAACAGACCATGGAAGTGACGCTGTGACCGATACAATTAGCGCTATCGGCCTGACCTGGGATCATCCGCGCGGATATAACGCTCTTGCCGCCGCGTCATCAATGGCCCTTGACAGCTCTGGCAACCAGTTTCTGCGCTGGGAGAAGCAACCATTGGAGGGGTTTGAAAGCGCCCGGATCGGCCAACTGGCGGCTCGCTTTGATTTGCTGGTTCTGGATCACCCCCATATCGGCGAGGCAGTGGCGCTTGAATGTCTGACGCCTCTTGAGGAAATATTCAGCGCAGCCCAACTTGCGAACTGGTCCTTTCATACAATCGGTGCCGCCATGCAATCATATCACTGGGGTGGCAAACAATGGGCCCTTCCTCTGGACGTCGCAACCCAGGTCATGGCTCGGCGTTCGGACATCGTGAATGAGGCGCCTGACAATTGGGAAGATGTATTGCGCCTGTCCGAGACCGGTTGCGTAGCCCTCTCAATCGCCGGAGTGCACGCAATCCTCAATGTTTATGCGCTGGCAGCGTCATTGGGTGCCCCGCTCGGTGGCCAGGTGCTGATTGACGATCAAAGTTTTTCAGAGGCACTTCAAATGCTGAAGCGTTTGCATGACAATATTCCGCCCGGCTCGGGTTTGCTCAACCCCATCGCCTTGTATGACCATATGATCGCCAATGATGATATTGCGCTTGTTCCATTGATTTACGGTTATGTAAATTATGCGGATGTGCGGCTTGCGCACGGGGGTCTGGTCTTTTCTGATGCCCCGCTCGTTGCCGGTGGAGCTGTGCGCGGCAGTGTTTTGGGAGGGACCGGCCTGGCTTTTTCCACCCGGTCGCCGCGGAGCCGTGAACTGATTGATCACATTGCATGGTTGATGTCCGCCAAGGCACAGGAATGTTTCATCCCCGGCCATGACGGTCAGCCATCGCGCCGGTCCGTTTATGGTAATAACAAAATAAATGCGGCCTACGGCAATTTTTATGCCAATACATTACTGACTTGCCAGAGCGCTTTGATACGCCCGCGCTATGACGGATATGTCCGCTTTCAAACAGGCGCCGCCCGAACAGTGAGGGGCTTTTTGTCCGGCGCTGGCAGCCTTGAGCAAACCATCGATACCATTCGGGCCGACTGGCGCGCCAGTCTTGCCGGCGCGCGTGGGCCGGTACAAAGTCATCTGCACCCCGTAAAAGAGAATGGATCATGAGCCAAAAAGCACTTTCGGATGTCACCATTGTGGATTTCAGCCATTTGCTCCAAGGGCCTTTCGCAACCCAGCAGCTTGCCGACATGGGCGCCAATGTCATCAAAATCGAGCGACCGGGGCGGGGAGATTTGTTCCGTTCCATGACCTTTATGAACCGCTGGCTTGGGGAATCAGAAAGCCCTAATTTCCTGGCATGGAACCGTAACAAGCGATCGTTGGCGCTAAATTTGAAGGCCCCGGAGGCCAGGGAGATAGTTCATAGGCTGGTCAAAAACGCTGACGTCGTAGTAGAAAATTTCCGTCCCGGTATTATGAAAAAACTTGGCTTTGGCTATGCAGATCTTAATGCAATAAATCCGCGGCTGATTTACTGTTCGGGCTCTGGTTACGGTGACAGCGGTCCCTATCGCACCCGTCCGGGACAGGATATGTTGCTTCAGGGCCTTACCGGTTTGATGGCAGCGACTGGTTGGGCTGATAGCCCGCCCATCCCGGTGGGCGCAGGATTTTCTGATCAGGTTGGCGCCATGAATATGGTGTTCGGTATTCTTACAGCGCTTTATTGGCGCGAACGCTCCGGTGTGGGCCAGGAGGTCAAGGTTAATTTGCTCTCGGGCATGCTTGCCCATCAGGGCCAGGAAATGCTCTCGGCGATCAATTTTGGCGAAGACTTTCAACGCCCGAATTCAGGCATCGGCCACCCTGGAATGGAAGCCCCTTTTGGAGTTTACCCAACCTCGGACGGTTGGGTAACGATTGCCATGAGCCCGTTCGCAGTGCTGGTTGGTGTGTTGGGCGATCAAACTCTTTTGCGCTATAATGACAGCGCTCAATTGTTTGAAAAGCGCGATGAAATCTGGCAAGCTATCGCCGCCATCACCAAGACACGCACCCAGGCTGATCTGATGAAAGCGCTTTTAGCGGCTGATATCTGGTGTGGCGAGGTCAAGTCGCATCTGCAAGCCGCTGATGACCCACAGGTTCTTCATCTTGGTGCGATCACCAGCTATCATCATCCTGTTGCCGGTGATGTAAAAGTGGTCGCTCCCGCCGTCAGTTTGAGCAAGACTCCCGCCCGGATCACACGGCCAGCTCCCACTTTGGGTCAGCATACCACAGAAATACTTCTTGAGGCAGGTTACCTGGAAGATGAGATTTCCGAACTGGCAGAAAAGAATGTTGTTGACGGTTAGGTACACCGTTAATGCACCCGATAATCAGAGCGTTTACAAGGGTGAGAGCGGGGAATTGAACGATCCGGGGGATCGTTCAACGATCGAACGGATACCAGTTATCCGCCTCAAGAAACGCGATAAAACAAAGGCTTAGGGTTAAGGTTTTGATTTAATCCACAGTACACGACACTATTGCTGAGGGGGTGCAAATCATGTTGACTTGAGGATTCTTCAGCAAAAGGCTCTTCAAGATGTTAGCAAGACTTCACACCACCCTCGGCGCGGCTTCACGCACCAGCTTAAGCGCCTTTCTGATAATCCCCGGTCTTCAAGGAGAAGGTTTCTTCGCTCTTGGGGTAGGTATCCTTGATATCAGCGGGAATCGCTGCCCTGTGATAATAAAGCATGTCGCGGCTAATATCTCAATGCAACTCTCGAGGCCATCGCCACCGGTCACGCGGCCAGCCAGATCGACGATCTCATGCCATGGCCGTTCAAGACGGCGTCAAGGTGAAATCCTGACGGTCTGTGCGCATCGCTTACCGAAGATCGAGCACTCCACCCGCCTCGGCGATCATGTCAGAGACCGCCTTGCTATGGGATGGTCGCCTGAGCAGATCGCCGGGCGGATGAAACTGGAGGAATTGGACCAGGGCATTAGCACTGAGTCCATCTACCGCTACGTGTTCAGCCCCGCCGGGCGGTGTGACGGGTTGCCTAGTTTCCGCCACAACGCTACCTCACGTTGTCACTTCCTCCTCCGGTTGGTGATGAAGACGACGGTCTGCGTGGATACATCGCCCGGCGCGACGGTCACGATCGACGTCAGATCCTCGAGATTGCATGCCCCTTGTCGACTCGCAGGGAAAGTGTAGCAATCGGCCATGACATAACCGTCAATCTGCTGTTCGCTGATAAGTACCTCACCGGCGTCCACCTCGATGGCGGGCGAACAGGTGCCGGCCGCAACCACGATTGGTCCGAGGCTGCCCGGATTGACGGTGAAGCTGAAGTCACCCTTCACTCCTTCGGCACTGTTCTTGCAGATTTCCAAGTAGCCGGTCCGCTTGTTGGTGAACGTCACCTCGGTCACGCCACTGCCCAAGGCGATGTTCACGCTGCCTGCGGCGAGGTTGGGCCCGCCGGTTACCTGACCGGTGGGCAGGACAGTGATATTGGATACCGTGACACCGGGGGGGATCTTCTCGACCACGGTGACCGTTGAATCTATTGGAACCCTTGGGCCGATCACGCAGGTACCATCAGGTTCCGGCCCGGCCGGGACCGAAAACGTGGTGCCTCCGGCAGTGAAAGTGAAGGGCGTACCCACCTCTACCCCGGGGCCGGCCACCTTGCAAACCTTGAGGAGGCCGGAAATGTCCGAACCGGTAGACGAAAGATCAGGAACTCACGATTTTTTCCTGGTGTTGCCGGTTGATCTGTGAACGCATTGAACCCTGGATTCGGGTCCAGGTCGTCTTGGTACCACATCCAGCTTGCGACTGGGTCCATGCCGCAAACTTGCGGCCAAGGGGCAGCAGCCAGCGACTCAGTGACGAGACGTCCGACCGTGGTGCCGCCGCCGCCGCCTGGTCCCACCCATCCGCCGCTCGATGTCGCCAGGATACCCAGGCTGCCGTTGGCGAGCGCGATCTGCGCGTTGACTTCGGCAAGAGTCGGCGTGTAATTTGCTTGTTTACTGACGCCCGTGGCGAAGACCTGCCAACCTGCACTGCCGCTCCCAATAAGTTGTAAGGAATTATTATCCAGAAAGGTGCCGAGGGTACCTTGCCACTTTGTCCAATCGCTGAAGGCCACGACGTAAAGATAATCGGTTATCGTAGGC
>JAADIC010000200.1 GCA_013151535.1 Alphaproteobacteria bacterium
AAACCGGCGGGGTGAACCCCGCCCTACGGACCGCCATTGAAAACCGCGCTTTGATGGCGCCCCAACGGGTTGAATAATCCGCATCACCCTCCGGCATCGTCCAAACACAATGCAGATGATCCGGCATCACAACCCGTGCCTCAATCGCAAACGGCCGCTCCATTCGTGTCACGCGCACGGCCTCGCGCAACAAATCAACCTCGCGCACCAGCAAATCCGAACCGCGATTCGCCAGATTAACCGAAAAGAAAATACTTGCCCCGCCAATGCGAGACCTGTGATAGCTCGACATTCGCTAAAATGCCGACACTCCGGTTAATTTCGCATTAACCACAATCTCCTAAAATGCCACCCAACTTCCCTTGACGGCAGCCCATTTTGTACATACATTTGAACATACAATTTGACTGGGATGATGGTAACCGTAACAAATGCTGCAAGCACGGCCTGACAGTCCTTGAGATCGAGCATCTGTTCCGCTCTGACCCGCTAATCGCGCCCGATCACAAGCACAGCGATGTAGAGCAGTGCTTCATTGCGGTTGGCCGCACCTCGTCGGGCCGCCCCGCTTTCGTCGCGTTTTGCTGGCGTGGTGATGAAATTCGGCCCGTAAGCGCCAGATGTATGCACAAAAGAGAGGTGCTAAATTATGAAACCCAAGCACGTCCCGAAAATGACAAGCGATGAACAGGCCGAGGCATTTCTTGCTCATGACCTGTCAAACCTCGACTACACCACGTTCAAACCGTTATCGTGGGAGTTGCACCCCAAAACGGCGCGCCTGAACATGCGGCTTCCTCAAGGGTTAGTTGATGCAGCGAAAGCAAAGGCAAAGGCGCATGGCGTTCCCTATCAACGCCTTATCCGCGAGGCCATTGAGCGGATGGTGCAATCACCATAAAGGACGACCCCCATGCCCTTCGACCTCACCCTGCCCGACTGGATCGGCATCCTCGGATCACTCATCATCGCTGCCGGTTACTTCGCGGTCTCAAGTGGGCGGACGGACGCCGAAAAGCCGCCGTTCCAAGTCCTCAACCTGATCGGCGCGATCCTCGTGCTGATCTCGCTTTACTACCGCCCAAATCCCGGCGCGATTTTGATTGAGCTGTTGTGGGTTGGCATCGCCGTCTATGCGTTGGTACGTTTCATATTCGGCAAACGCTAGACGTTCACGCCAGTTTTGCTGCGAACAAACCCTTCGATCTGCGCGGCTGGCATGGCCCCCGCTTGCCGTGCAACCTCGCGGCCGTTCTGGAACACGATCATCAGCGGAATGCCCCTGATGCCATGCTGGGTTGAAACCTTGGGGAAATCCTCGGTGTTGATCTTGGCGAAGCGCACTTCGCCGCTCAACTTTGCCGCTGCCTTGGAAAACTCCGGTGCCATCATCCGGCACGGGCCACACCACGGCGCCCAGAAATCGACCACCAGAGGCACCTGGTCGTTGGCTTTGGCCTTGGCCAGCGCTTTTGGGTCAAGCTCGGCCACTTTGCCGGTCATCAACTTACCGCCGCAAACCCCGCATTTGGGGCCTGCGCCCAAGCGATCCTCGGGCACGCGGTTCACGCTTGCACAATCCAGACAGGTCAGTTTTTTGCCGTTGGCCATCGGAAGCCTCCTATATATTCAACATCTCTAATATAGGAGCGCCTCTGACAGCTTCAACCCACCTCTGCCGCTTCGACATAATCTTCCATCGGCGGGCAGATGCAGACCAGATTGCGGTCGCCCCAGGCATTATCAATTCGGTTGACGGGGGCCCAGTATTTGTCGACCCGAAACGCACCGGGTGGAAAGCAGGCCTGTTCGCGCGTGTAGGGCCGGTCCCAGTCGCTTATCAGATCCTCGACCGTGTGGGGTGCGTTTTTCAGCGGGTTGTTTTCAGGGTCAATCCTGCCTTCTTCAATATCTCGCACCTCTTCTCGGATCGCCAGCATCGCGTCGCAGAACCGATCCAACTCGGCCTTGGTCTCGCTTTCTGTCGGTTCAACCATCAGCGTGCCAGAGACCGGAAAGCTCATGGTCGGGGCGTGGAAACCGCAATCGACCAGCCGCTTGGCGATGTCGTCCACGGTCACACCAGCGCTGTCTTTCACCCCGCGTGTGTCAACGATACATTCATGCGCCACACGGCCATTCGGACCCTTGTAAAGGATGCCAAACGCGTCTTCGAGCCGCGTGGCGATGTAATTGGCATTCAGAATCGCGATCTTGGTGGCCTGCGTCATGCCGGGGCCACCCATCAACAGGCAATAGGCCCAGGAAATCGCCAGAATACTGGCCGAACCGAAAGGTGCCGAGGACACCGCCCCTTCACCATCCGAACCGCGTGGATCACCCGGCAGGAACGGTATCAAATGGCCCCTGACGCCAATCGGCCCCATGCCCGGCCCGCCGCCGCCATGGGGAATGGCGAATGTTTTGTGCAGGTTGAGGTGGCTGACATCCGAGCCGATCTCGCCCGGTTTCGCCAGCCCGACCATGGCGTTCAGGTTTGCACCATCCAGATAGACCTGCCCGCCATGCAGATGCACGAGGTCACAAACCTCTTTCACAGTTTCCTCGAACACGCCGTGGGTGGAGGGGTAGGTAATCATGCAGGCCGCTAGATTATCGGAATGCTGTTCGGCCTTGGCGCGGAAATCGTCCAGATCAATATCGCCATTTTCCAGCGATTTGACCGGCACGACCTTCATGCCCGCCATCTGCGCGCTGGCCGGATTGGTGCCATGCGCCGACATCGGGATCAGGCAGATATTGCGGTGTCCCTGATCCAGTGAGCGGTGATAGGCGGCGATGGTCAACAGACCGGCGAATTCGCCTTGAGCACCGGAATTGGATTGCATGGAAATCGCGTCATAACCCGTCATCTGACACAGCTTTTCTGACAGATCGTCAATCATATGCTTGTAACCAAGCGCCTGATCCTGCGGTACAAAAGGATGCACTTGCGAAAACTCCGGCCAAGTCAGCGGTATCATTTCTGCCGCTGCGTTCAGCTTCATGGTGCAGGACCCCAGCGGGATCATGGCCCGATCCAGCGCCAGATCACGATCGGCCAAACGGCGCATATAGCGCGTCATTTCGCTTTCGGCGCGGTTCATGTGAAACACCGGATGTTCCAGATAGGTTGAAGTTCTGAGGAGCGCATCAGGGATGCGGTATTCCGCCGTCAGATCGTCCTCCAAATCGTTGATGCCAAAGGCCCGCCAGACCGCTTCAAGCGTGGCAGGGCGGGTGCGTTCATCAAGCGAGATACCGATGCGGGTTTGCCCCACACGGCGCAGATTGATACCCTCGGCCAAGGCGGATTTCATGATGACGTTCTGCATCGCGCCCACATCAACCGTGATCGTGTCAAAAAAGAACTCCTGCTCGATCTTCAACCCGATGCTCTCCAGCCCTTTGGCAAGGCGCACGGTTTTGCGATGGATCCGCTGGGCAATCGCTTTCAGCCCTTCTGGCCCGTGCATCACCGCGTAAAACGACGCCATGACCGCCAGCAGCGCCTGCGCCGTACAGACATTGCTGGTGGCTTTTTCGCGCCGGATATGCTGTTCGCGGGTTTGCAACGCCAGCCGATAGGCACGGTTGCCGCGGCTGTCGATGGACACGCCCACCAGCCGCCCGGGCATGGAGCGTTTGTACTTCTCTTTCGTCGCCATATAGGCGGCATGCGGGCCACCATACCCCTGCGGCACGCCGAAACGCTGGGTCGAGCCAATCGCGATATCCGCCCCCATGGCACCGGGTTCCTTGAGCAGGGTCAGGGCCAGTGGGTCAGCGCAAACAACAGCAATCGCCTTGGCCTCATGCAGGGCCTCAATCTGGTCGGTGAAGTCGCGCAAAAAGCCGTAAGTGCCGGGATATTGGAAGATCGCGCCGAACACTTTCGACGGGTCCAGATCGGTTTCCGGATTGCCGACGATGATTTCAATGCCAGCAGGTGCGGCGCGGGTTTTCATCACTTCGATGTTTTGCGGATGACACTTGTGATCGACAAAAAATGCCCCGGCTTTTGATTTCGCCACCCGCTGCGCCATCGACATTGCCTCGGCGCAAGCGGTGGATTCATCCAGCAGCGAGGCATTGGCAATCTCAAGCCCGGTCAGATCGCTGACCATGGTTTGAAAGTTCAAAAGCGCCTCAAGCCGGCCTTGCGAGATCTCCGGCTGGTAAGGTGTATAGGCGGTGTACCACGCCGGATTTTCCAAGATGTTGCGCTGGATGGCGGGCGGCGTGACCGTGCCGTAATAGCCCTGCCCGATCAGGGTAATCATATGCTTGTTCTTGCGCGCAACCTCGCGCATGGTGAACAGCATTTCCTGCTCGGATTTGGCCCGTTCCCACTCCAGCGGCGCACGCTGACGGATGGATTGTGGCACCGTCTGGTCGATCAGCTCGTCAAGCGTTTCCACACCCAGAACCTTCAACATTTCCGCCATTTCGCTGGGCGAAGGGCCGATATGGCGGCGATTGGCGAAATCATAGGGCAGATAGTCGATAGGTTCAAAAGTCATGGCGCGCTCCACTCAAGGCAAGGATGCCCCGGACGTGATCCGGGGCGGCATGGGTCAATTTATGTCAGGCAATCAAGGCCTTATAGGCGTCTTCGTCCAGCAGATTATCCATATCAGACGGATTGGTCAGCTTCATCTTGAACATCCAGCCGTCGCCGGTTGCGTCCTCATTCACCTTGGTTGGCTCGTCCGTCAGGGCCTCGTTCACCTCGACGATTTCACCATCCAGCGGGGCCAGAATATCCGAGGCCGCCTTCACGCTTTCGATCACCACAACCTCGTCATCCTTGGCCACTTCGGTGCCCACATCAGGCAGTTCGACAAACACCAGATCGCCAAGCTGTTCGGCGGCGTAAGCGGTAATTCCGACAATCACCAGATCGCCTTCGGCCTCGAGCCATTCATGTTCTTCGGTAAATTTCATCGGGTCTCTCCTTGTTGATACGCCTGGTTTCTAGCGTTTGAAATTGGCCGGTGTAAACGGCATTTTAGTGAGGGTCGCGGCCATTCTTTTGCCGCGCAGTTCTGCGTAGATCGTGTTGCCGATAGTGGCGTTTTCCGCCGTGACATAGCCCATGGACATTGGCCCCTGAATGGTGGGGCCAAAGCCGCCCGATGTCACTTCACCAATCGGTGTGGTGCTGGTTTCATCAGCGAATAGAATCGTGCCGCCGCGCATCGGCGCGCGACCTTCCGGGCGCAGGCCAACACGTTTGCGCGCAGCCCCGCCAGCCAGTTCGGCCAAAATACGATCTGCGCCGGGAAAACCACCGGCGCGCGCACCATCTGTGCGCCGCACCTTCTGGATTGCCCAGTTCAAAGCCGCCTCGGTTGGTGAGGTATCGCTGTCGATGTCATTGCCATAAAGGCAAAGCCCGGCCTCAAGGCGCAGGCTGTCGCGCGCGCCAAGGCCGATGGGTTCAACCGCCTCAAGGGCCAGCAAGGCCCGCGCCAGTTCTTCAGCTTGTCCATCCGGAACCGAGATTTCATACCCATCTTCGCCAGTGTAGCCCGAGCGTGAAATCCACAATTCACATCCGTTCCAATCCAGAACCGCCACATCCATGAATTTCATGTCAGTTGCTGCCGGAACGAGGCTGGCCAACGCACCCTCGGCGGCTGGCCCTTGCAGCGCCAGCAACGAGCGGCCTTCGATCATTTCAAGGTCACAATCCGCGCCAAGTCCAGCCTGCATGTGGGCGAAATCCGCGTCCTTGCAAGCGGCATTGACCACCAGAAACAAATGATCGCCGCGATTGGCGATCATCAGATCGTCCTCGATCCCGCCGGCTTCGTTGGTGAAAAATCCATAGCGTTGCCGCCCCTCGCCAAGCCCCAGAACATCCACCGGAACCAGTGTTTCCAACGCCCGCGCCGCATCGGCAACATCACCGGATTTGGGCCGGATCAACACCTGCCCCATATGGCTGACATCAAACAGCCCCGCCGCCGCGCGGCAATGCAGATGTTCCTTCAGCACGCCCATGGGGTATTGAACCGGCATGTCGTAACCGGCGAAGGGCACCATTTTGGCACCAAGCTCCACATGCAAACCGTGCAAAGAAGTCTGTTTGTCTCCGGACATGATCGCCCCCCAAATCAGCCAGATTTTCGCTTTGAAAGCTCCGGCACCGTCATAGGCACGCCCCGAACGGGATGCGCCGCGATGCCCCCTCTGTCTTTTTGCCTGAGATCGTTATCCCTTCGGCGTCCCGGACATGATCCGGGATCTCTCCAGAGTGTTTTTCCAGCATCGGTCCCTGTGGCCTGAGAGTTTCCGGGGCGGTTGCTCCTTCGGCACTGGCCCGCATCAAAGCTGGTCCAGTTCTCCCGATTCTGATACGGCACACGTTAGTATACCGAAATTCGCAACGCAACCGGCTTGTGATCCCGACGCGAAAACCCTTATATCGCCGGAACGAAATTCGGAGGCCCAATGTCCGATCCATTTTTCTTTGGTTATGGTTCACTGGTGAACCGCGCCACCCACGAATATGAACAGGCCCGCCCGGCGCGGGTATCCGGCTGGCGGCGGCAATGGCGGCACACGTCTTTGCGCGACGTGGCCTATCTGACGGTACATGAGGCACCGGGGCATCAGATCGACGGATTGATCGCGGCGGTCCCGAATGCCGATTGGGCAGCACTTGATATCCGCGAACACGCCTATGATCGCCTGCACCTGCCGGACCAGCATGTTAGCCACGACCATCCCGAGGATATCTCGGTTCAAATCTACAAAACCAAATCCGGTAATGATGCGCCACCCTCGGTTCTGCATCCGATCTTGCTCAGCTATCTGGATACGGTCATTCACGGTTATCTTGAAGTGTTTGGCGAGCAGGGCGTGCATGATTTCTTTGACAGCACCGATGGTTGGGACTCGCCGATCCAAAACGACCGCCACGCGCCGATTTATCCCAGACATTCCGCGCCCAAGGGCGATATCCTTGGCTTCATCGACGAAAAGTTGAACGCGGTTGCGGCGAATGTGAAGCAGAACCAGCCCAACCGGCGGTGGTGAAGTTTAGCCCCTAGCGCTTGGGCAAAGAAAATCTTTCCCAAAAGATTTTCAACCTGAATAATTTTCGATAAAATTATTCCCTCAACATCCGCTATGCTTTCGCCGCAATAATCTGCAACAACGGCAGCAACTTGCCCATATCCGGCCCGTGCGCCGAGCCTGTCAGCGCCTTTCTGAGCGGCATGAACAGCCCACGCCCCTTGCGCCCGGTTGCGGCTTTCACCGCGACCGTCCAGTTTGACCAGGCATCGCGATCAAGCGGGCCATCGGGAAGCATCGCCATGGCCTCGGCCACAAATTCGCGATCCGCCTCGTCAATCAGTGGCGCGGCCCCGTCCCGGCACAAGGCCCACCATTTGGCGATATCGGCGCGGGTTTGCACGTTTTCATGCACCGCGTCCCACAGATCGGCGGCCAATTCATCCGGCACGCCAGCCGCCTGCATTGCATCGGACATATCCACGGCAGACAAGGCCGATACAAACCGCGCCGTCAGCGGTTTCAAATCCTCAACGTCGAATTTCGTCGGTGCCGCGCCGAAATCACCGATCTCAAAGCCCGCCACCAATTCATCAATCGAAGCGCGCAATTCCACCGGCCTGGACGCCCCGATCCGCGCCATATGCGACAGCAGCGCCATCGGCTCAATCCCCGATTCACGCAGATCGCGCAGGGCCAGAGTACCCAGCCGCTTGGACAAAGCCTCGCCCTGTGGGCCGGTCAGCAGGGAATGATGCGCAAAGTCTGGAACCGTGCCACCCAGCGCCTGAATGATCTGGATTTGGGTGGCGGTGTTGGTCACATGATCCGAGCCACGCACCACATGGGTGATGCCCATTTCCGTGTCATCCACCACCGAGGCCAGCGTATACAAAACCTGCCCGTCACCCCGGATCAGCACCGGATCAGACACCGAAGCCGCATCAATCGAAATCGCCCCGAGGATACCATCGACCCAGTCGATGCGGCTCTGGTCCAGCTTGAAGCGCCAATGGCCGGGGCGATCGGCCCTCAGCGCGTCTTTCTCAGCGTCACTCAACCGCAAAGCCGCCCGGTCATAAACCGGCGGATTGCCCATGTTCAACTGCTTCTTGCGTTTGAGATCCAGCTCGACCGGGGTTTCAAAACACTCGTAAAACCGCCCCGCCTCGCGCAGGCGATCCGCCGCCGCATGATACCGGTCAAGCCGGGAGGATTGGGTTTCAACCCGGTCCCAATGAAGGCCCAGCCATTCCAGATCGCGCTTGATCGCGTCGGCATATTCGGGCTTTGAACGCGCACCATCCGTATCATCCAGCCGCAAAATAAACTGGCCGCCGGATTTGCGGGCGATCAGGAAATTGAACAAAGCCGTACGCAGATTACCCACATGGAGGTATCCGGTTGGCGATGGTGCAAAGCGTGTAACAGTTGTCGGGGTCGTCATCTGATCGGCCATTGTTGGGAAGTTCTGAAGTGCGCGGCCTTCCTACACCGCCCAAGCGCGATTGCCAACACGCGGCGGCCGCCATTTCTCGCATCTTCATCCGCCAAAATGTTCTGGCCAAAACCGCGATTATGCTGCTAATCTTGTGCGATATCCAAGCGATGGATTTTGAATTGCTGGTTCTTTTATTCCTTTGAGGCGTGTCCATGACAACCGTTAACCCCACAGCATCACCGCCTCTGGCAACAGACATAAAACCACAGGATTGGCCGCGTATCTTGATGCCCTATTCCAAGCCGGACAACCGGCGCGCGGGCCTGGAATTCACAATCACACTGATACCATTCCTGGCCCTGTGGGCATTGGCGGCCTGGGCAACGAGCGTCAGTTATTGGCTGACATTGCTGATCTCGATCCCCGCTGCGGCTTTTCTGACGCGGTTGTTCATATTTCAGCACGATTGCGGCCACCGCGCCTGTTTTGAAAGCCGCACGATCAATGATTTTCTGGGCCGCCTGCTTGGGGTAATCACCCTGACACCTTACGCCATGTGGCAGCGCAATCACGCGGTTCACCATGCCATTTCCGGCGATCTTGGGCGGCGGCGTGACAGTGACATTCGCACCCTGACTGTGGTGGAATACCAAGCGTTGAGCCCTGTGAGCCGCCTGCTTTACCGGCTTTATCGCAATCCGTTCACCTTGTTTGTCTTTGGCCCGTTCTGGGTATTTTTCATCCGGTATCGTCTGCCGATTGATGCCAGAACCGCGACACGGCGCGACTGGTTCAGCACCATGGGCAGCAATCTGGCCCTTGTGGCGCTGATCCTGGGGCTTGGCTGGGTTATCGGCATCGACACGGTTTTGATGGTCCATGCCCCCATCGTGTTCCTCACCGCCAGTTTCGGTGTCTGGCTGTTTTATGTGCAACACCAGTTTGAAAAAACCATTTGGGAGGACAGTGAAAAATGGAACCTTCAGGCGGCGGCCCTTTACGGCAGTTCGCATTATCGCCTGCCTGCGCCCCTGCGCTGGTTCAGCGGCAATATTGGGATTCACCACGTTCATCATCTGTCAAGCCGTGTCCCGTTTTATCGCCTGCCCGAGGTGTTGCGGGACCATCCGCAACTGGATGAAACAAGCAGCATCGGCCTGCGCGAAAGCCTGTCCTGTGCATGGCTTGCCCTGTGGGATGAACAACGCAAACGGCTGGTCAGGTTCAACGACATCCCCGCTTGACGGGCAGACGTTGGCGGTTATGGTTCATGGTGAACATAAAGGGAACATCTTGATGGAAAACGACAAGGGCATTAATTATATCGAGTTCGTCGTCACCGATATCGGGCGCGCCAAAACCTTCTATGGGGGCGCTTTTGGCTGGCGTTTCACCGATTACGGCCCCTCTTATTGCGAGTTCAATGACGGGCATATGAAGGGTGGATTTGAAGCGGGTGAGCCAACCCCGAAGGGCGGTGCATTGGTGGTGCTTTACGGTCGTGACCTTGATGCGCTGCAATCGGCGATCACCCGGGCGGGCGGCACAATTACAAAACCGCAATTCGATTTCCCCGGCGGGCGGCGGTTTCACTTCACGGATCCCGATGGCTATGAGCTGGCGGTCTGGACAAAATCCTGAGGTTATAAACCTTTTGGCAATGTTTGTGGCATAATCATGCAGATGTTCCGCTTATGCGGGGCCTGCTTGCTTGCAGAAACAGACCTCCAGTCTGTCATTCTTGCGCCCCGTCCGAATTGGCGGGGCGCATTTCAGTTCAAAGCGGGACAATCACCCCGGGGTTCATAATGCCATTTGGGTCCAGCGCAGATTTTATCGCGCGCATCGCCTGCAATTTCGCCGGATCGCCATAGGTCTGCAAATCGTTGATCTTCATCCGCCCGATCCCGTGTTCCGCCGAAAACGAGCCACCCAAATCCGCAACCAGCCGGTAAACCATCGCCGTGACTACACCTTTCAACGCGGCGAAATCTTTTCGATCACGACCCTGTGGTGGATAGATATTGTAGTGCAAATTGCCGTCACCCACATGACCAAAACAATTGATACGAAAATCACCAAGCCCCAAGACCAGTTCACCGGCGCGGGCAATGAATTCGGGGATCAAGCTGACCGGCACCGAAATATCATGTGAGCTGATTGAACCAATCAGCCGGTTCGCCTCGGGAATGCTCTCACGCACAGCCCAAAACGCCAGCCGCTGGCTTTCGTTCTGGGCGATGAGGGCGTCACTGACCAGACCGGCCTCTAGCGCGTCGGTAAGAACAGCTTCAAACGCCGCCTCAACATCAAAATCCCCCGAGACACCCAGTTCCACCAGAACCATCCAGCGCGACGGGTTTTCAAACGGCAGGCGCACCGGCAACGCGGTTTCTTTCAGAAACCCGAAGCCCTGCCGGTCGATCAGCTCGAACGCCGACACCATGCTACCAAGGCGTGCCTGACACAGCGCCAGCAACTCAAGTGCTGCCTCGGGGTCGCGGATTTGCACGAACCCGGCAACAAACCTGTCTGGTTTTGCAAACACTTTCAGGGTGGCCGCCGTGATGACGCCCAAACTGCCCTCGGCCCCGATCAGCAGGTTTTTCAGATCATACCCGGTATTGTCCTTGCGCAGCCGTTTCAGGCCGTTCCAGATCGTGCCATCGGGCAACACCGCTTCAAGCCCAAGGCAAAGATCGCGGGTGTTGCCGTAACGCAAAACCCCGACGCCGCCGGCATTTGTCGACAGATTGCCACCGATTTGGCACGACCCTTGTGCGGCCAGCGACAGCGGAAACAACCGATCCGCCGCATCAGCCGCCGCCTGAATGCTTGCCAGGACGGCCCCGGCCTGAACCTCGATCACATTGTCGGCCTTGTTCACGCCGCGAATGGTATTCATCCGCTCAAGCGACAAAACCACCGGCGCGGGCAAATCCTCGGCCACCTGCCCGCCAACCAGCCCGGTGCCGCCGCCGTAAGGGATGATCGCCACATGCGCCTGATTGCAAGCGGCAACGATTTTGGACACCTCCACGGTGGTTTTCGGGGTTAAAAGCAAGCCTGCAACCCCTTTGAACTGCCCCCGCGGCTCCTCCAGATAGCGTGGTTCAACCGGCTTGAAACATGCTGTGGGCAGTTCAGCATGCAAGGCCGCTTTCAGATCATCATTTACCGGGTTCAGGCTCATCTAAGCGCGCGTCGGATCAGGCGACACTGCAACCAGTTGCTTGCCGAAATTACCACCCTCAAGCAGTTTGATAAACGCCTCTGGTGCGGCCTCCAAACCCTCGGCGATGGACTCGCGGTATTTGACCGCGCCGCTTTGGATATGGCCCGAGACCTCCTGAACAAAGGCTGGAAAACGGTCGTAATGGTCAAAGATGATGAACCCACGCACATTCAGACGCCGGGTCAGAATGGTGCGCCAGACCTGCGGCAGCAAATTCACGCCCGCCGTAACACCGGCCCCCAGCCCACCGCCATTATACCACGCGATCATGCCGCAAACCGGAATGCGCCCGCCGACATTCATCAGGGGCACCACCGCTTCAAGGGTCTTGCCCGCCACATTCTCGAAATAAATATCAATCCCGTCCGGGCACACGCTTGCCAAGTCCTTGCGCAAGGCTTTGCCATCCGGCGCGGCGCGGTGGTCTATGCAGGCGTCAAAGCCCAGTTCATCCACCGCATAGGCGCATTTATCCGCCCCACCCGCAACGCCAACCACGCGCAAACCGTAAGCCTTGCCCAATTGCCCAACGACCGAGCCAACCGCCCCGGTGGCCGCCGAAACCGCCAGAGTTTCACCCGCTTTGGGCCGACCATGATCGTTCAGACCAACAAAAGCCGTTAGCCCCGGCATGCCCAAAACCCCGAGCGCAGTCGAAATAGGGGCCAGGTTTGGATCCAGTTTGCGCACCATCTCGCCGTTCGAGATCGCATGGCTCTGCCAGCCAAACGCACCATTGACGAAATCACCCACCTGAAAACCAGTTTGGTTCGAGGCGATAACCTCGCCCACCGCGCCACCTTCCATCACGCCCCCGATGGGCACCGGATCAGCATAGGATTTCGCGTCATCCATGCGCCCGCGCATGTAAGGATCGAGTGAAAGCCAGATGATCCGCACCAAAAACTCGCCCTCGCCAGCTTGCGGCACAGGGGCCGTTTCCGCCCGAAAATCCGACAGTTTCGGCGCACCAACGGGCCGTGCGGCCAAGAGAATGCGGTAGAGATCGGTTGAGGTGATTTGTGCCATGCATGAATTCCCGGATCGCTGCTGTTTAGGATCACATCACTGTGCCACCTCGCTTCTGGATTTGAAAGTCCTGCGTCTCACTTTCATCCCCCCGACCCACCAGATTGATAAATCCACAGATAACTGCGCAATCCACTTCCACGCCCCTTGACGCCCAAGCCCGCGTCGCCTAAATCCACCCACGGTGCGGCGGGGTAGCTCAGGTGGTTAGAGCAGCGGAATCATAATCCGCGTGTCGGGGGTTCAAGTCCCTCTCCCGCTACCAACAAAATCAAATGCTTACGTTATATTTCACTCTCAACTATTTTTCGTGGGGTTCTATTGGGGTTCTAAAATGTTGAACTGCACTTCTGAGTTTGCAAGAATTGGCCAAGTAAACAACTGACTGACCTCTAAGAAGGAGAATAGC
>JAADIC010000227.1 GCA_013151535.1 Alphaproteobacteria bacterium
CACGCCTTTTTCGCCCTAGACTGCGGCCATGAGTGATCTGCCCCCAATCCTGCGCCTCGGTAAAAATGCCGATGTTCCCGTCGCCCTTTATGGCGCGCGCGCCAACCGCCTCAGCAAGCTGCGCAGCCTTGGCCTGCCGGTGCCGCTGGCGTTTGGGCTGTCCATTCCCACGGTCAACGCCATTGCCACCGGCCAGATGCCCGACAAAAAGGCGCTGCTGGAACAGTTTGGCAAGCGGGCGATTGTCTCGGTCAGATCCAGCCCCGGTCAGCGTGCATGGGGTGGCCCCGGAACCATGCTGAATGTCGGGCTGAATGATGAAACCCACGCCCAATTGCGCCACCGGTTGGGGGACGCGGCCGCCAACGTGCTTTATTGCCGCTTCGTGCAGGATTTTTCGGTACATGTGGCCAAGCTCGATGCCGAGGCGTTTGATGGTTTAAGCGATGCGGCTTGCGGCCAGCCGGAATCCCTCGCGGCGGCTTTGGCGATCTATCAGGCCGAAATGGATGAACCTTTCCCGCAAGATCCGGTTTTGCAGCTTGGCCATGTGCTGCGCTCCATGGCGCGGGCCTGGAGCGGGACCACGGCGCGGATTTTGCGCCAGGCGCGCGGCGCACCTGTTGATGCCGGGCTTGGCCTGATCGTGCAGCGTATGGCCATCGGCCTTGGCTCTGGTGAAAGTGGTGCAGGTGTTGTGCAATTTGTCAAACCCTCGACGGGCGAGTCCGCCGTGCGTGGGCGATATCTGCCCAAGGGCCAAGGGCTTGACGCCATGCGCGCGGGGCAGGTGGCGTCTTATATCGCCACCGATAAACGCGGCACCTCGCTTGAGACAACCAGCCCCAAAACCGTGGCCGAGCTGCGCAAATTCGCCGAGATTGCCCGTATGGGCTGCCATGATGTGCTGCGGTTCGAGTTCACGATTGAGGACGGCAAAACATGGCTGCTCGACGCCGCGCCCGCCAATCGCAGCCCGCGCGCGGCGGTGCAAATCGCGGTTGATCTGGCGCTTGACGGTGCCATCAGCCGTAAATCGGCCTTGCTCAGGGTCGAGCCGCAAAACCTGCAACAATTGCTGCATCCGCAGATCGATCCCGATGCGAAAGCCCCCATTTTCGTGCGTGGACTGGCCGCCAGCCCCGGTGCGGCGACGGGGCGTATCGTGTTTTCGGCCATGGCGGCGCAGGCCAGTGCGGCGCGCGAAGAGGCGTGTATCATGGTGCGCCAGGAGACCTCACCCGAGGATATTCGCGGCATGCATGTGGCCAAAGGGGTGCTGACCCAGCGCGGTGGTATGAACAGCCATGCGGCATTGATCGCGCGTGGTCATGGCTTGCCTTGTGTGGTTGGGGCCTCGGATATCACGTTGAATTTCAAGGAAAAAACCATGACTGCCGCTGATGGGCAGGTGTTTATCGAGGGTGATATCATCACCGTGGACGGTACCAATGGGGTCGCCATGTCGGGCGAGGTGGCGATGGTTCGCCCCGATCTGACCGGTGCTTTTGCCACCCTGATGGACTGGGCGCGTGAGTTTTGTGACATCGGCATCCGCGCCAATGCCGACACCGCCAGTGACGCCCGTATGGCGCGCAGTTTCGGGGTGGATGGCATTGGTCTGTGTCGCACCGAACATATGTTCTTTGAAGAAGACCGCCTGACCGTCATGCGCGAAATGATTTTCGCCGACGATGAAGCCGACCGGCGCGCCGCCCTTGACCGCCTGCTGCCGATGCAGCGCGGTGATTTCGTTGAGCTGTTCGAGATCATGCAGGGCCTACCGGTTACCATCCGGCTGTTTGACCCGCCCCTGCACGAATTCCTGCCCCATTCGCGCGAAGCCATGCAGGAACTGGCCGAGGCGATGGATTTACCCGTCAGTCAGGTCACCGCACGGGCCGAGGATTTGACCGAGTTCAACCCGATGCTGGGCATGCGCGGCGTGCGTTTGGGTATTCTGATGCCGGAAATTTACGACATGCAGGCCCGCGCGATCTTTGAGGCGACTGTGTTGGCCAGCCAAAACGGCGCGCCGGTGGTGCCTGAAATAATGATCCCGCTGGTGTCAGCGGCGCGTGAGGTGGAACTGGTCAAAGCGCGGCTCGATGCGGTGGCGCGCGAGGTTCAGCGCGAGGCGGGTGTGGATTTCACCTATCGTATGGGGGTGATGGTCGAAACCCCGCGTGCGGCGTTGCGCAGCGGTGAGTTGGCGGCGAACTCGGCGTTCCTGAGTTTCGGTACCAATGACCTGACGCAAATGACCTATGGCCTCAGTCGTGATGATGCCGGGCGGTTCATGTCGACCTATGTGAACCTCGGTGTGTTTCCGGAAGATCCGTTTCACACGCTTGATCTGGAAGGGGTCGGCGAGCTGTTGTTGCTGGCCACCGAACGGGGCCGCGCCGCCAACCCTGACGTGGTGCTTTCGGTGTGCGGTGAACATGGTGGTGATCCCACTTCGATCGGGTTTTGTCGGGCGGCTGGGTTTGATTATGTGTCCTGCTCACCGTTTCGTGTTCCCATCGCCTATCTGGCGGCAGCCCAGTCAGCGGTGCGTGGAACCAACAAACAGACGGAAGATTTAGTGGTTACATGAGGGTCGCACGCTAAATACCTGTAATAGCACTAAATTCAAACTCAGCAAGACTTGGCCCCTTCGATAGAATTGTTTCCAAATTGACTTGGATTGTTGCCATATCGACACAAAACATGGCTGGACAATCCCGCCCGCCTATCTATTCCGGCAGGGAATCTATATTTCCGGACCTGTACAGGGCTGGCAATGATGAAAATCGAGGTTGGATTGATGCAGAATCCCGTGGGTCTTGTGGCCGCTGGCAGCTTGTTCTTAAGCTCGGCTTTTGGCGTTGCCGCCGAAGGAACATTGGGCAGTTCCAGTATGGTAGACGACAATGTTAATGCCCAGATCGTCACCATGTTGGGGCAGGAAATCTCGGCCCTGAGACGCGCCAACAGCAGCCGGTTAAGCGAATTGGCCTCGATTGCGCCCAAGAAAGTCAAGCGCGGCTGGTTCTTCGGGCGGCGCAAATCCGATCCGGTCAGCAATTTTTCCTATACGGCGGCTTCGCTGGCGCGGCTGTCAGTTGTTCCAGGCGGCAAGCAATGGGAATGCCTGTCCGAGGCGCTTTATTTTGAGGCGCGCGGCGAAAGTGTCAAGGGCCAGTTTGGCGTGGCCGAGGTGATCCTGAACCGGGTTGACAGCCGCGCCTTTCCGAACACGGTCTGCAAAGTGGTGGCGCAGGGCACGGGAAAAGGCCGCTACAGGTGCCAGTTTTCCTATAATTGCGACGGCAAATCCGAGCGCATCACCGAGCCCAAAGCCTATCAGCGGGTGGCCAAGATCGCCAAGATCATGCTGGACGGCGAAGCGCGGGTTTTGACCAAGGGGGCCACCTATTATCATACGACGGCCGTCAACCCAAGCTGGGCAAGCGCCTTTACCCAGACCGCGCTGATCGGGGTTCACAAATTCTATCGCGACAACCGGCAGTTCACGTCGAATTAGGTGTCCAGCGCCGCGCCCCAGACTTTGATGGTGAGCTTGAGCTATTTCAAACGCTTTCGGGTTGATGGTCGGACACTATAATCTGTGTGCTTATGCCATGGTTTGCGAGGAAATTTTTTATCGAAAAAATTTCGGGAAGGAAGATTTTTCGGTAAAAATCTTCGGGCCGGGTCAAGCACCGGGTTTTGGGCCCGATCTGTGTCGATGGGCGCATTCAATCGGATTTGATTTGCGCTATCCCGCGTAGTTCTGCGTGATGAAAAACCGCCCGCAATTGGGCGCGGCGCGGTCAAAGGCGATGCCGCCGCCGGTCAGTTTGATCCGGCCATTCAGCAGGTTTTTGCGATGCCCGGGTGAGGCCATCCACCCCGTCACCACGGCCCGGGCAAGGCTGGCATAGCTATGCGCCGCAATCGCCGCACCGCCGCTGGTTGCGAACCGGCACGCGGCGGCGTTTTTGACACGAAACTGGCCCTTGGGAAACTGATAGCGGTCAAAAGCGGCGATGTTTTCGGCTGCGGTTTTGAATTTGACCCCGCTTGCGCGCATACGGGCCTTGAACCCCTGCGCCCCGCGATGATCCAGCTTTTTTGTCCGCGCCATCCAGCCGGAATGGCTGGCGGCGACTTTGGTCAGACCTTTGGCCTGAGCCAGAATTTTCTTGCCGCGCTTGCATCTGGCATAGCTGGCCTCCAAGGTTAACGCCTCGGCAAACAGGGCCTGATTTATGCCCTTGCTCGGGATGGTTTTCAGATAGGGCGCGCTATAGCTGGGCCTCGGGCAGGCGGCTTGAGCGGTGTTGGCCAGCACGGCGAACACGCCGAAAACCAGAAGGGCAATCAGAGGCCGCATTTCATTCTCCTGTTCCAATACCGCATCTTTCTAGGCGATTTGCAGCCCATACGGGTAAATTTTTTCGCCAAACGCGAAAAACGCGTCGGATTGGGGACTTGTTTGCTTGCACGGGCAGTTATATTGAGCCGCGTGGACAAAGGGGAATGCCGATGAGTGACGAGACATATTTGGCGTTTGCGCCACCCGGCGCGCGCTCGGACGCTACATCCTTGGGCGAAAGCCTTGATCGGATTTCGGTGCGCGACTATCTGCGCGAGGTTGAAATCGGGGCGTTTCAGGCCGAACGCGGGGTGAAACAGCGCATTCGGTTCAACGTGGTGCTGGAGGTCTCGCATCACGCGGCGGCGCAAACCGATGACGTCGATCAGGTGCTGTCCTATGATACAATTATCGAGGCGATTGACGCGCAATTATCCAACGAGCGCATCAACCTTCTGGAAACCCTTGCCGAACGGGTGGCCGAGCGGGTTTTGAGCAATCGCAAGGCGGTGCGGGTGTTCGTGCGCATCGAAAAGCTGGATCGTATTCCCGGCACGCTTGGGGTCGAGATCGTGCGCAGCCGCATCGAAGGTGCAAACGTCGTGCGCCCGGTCGATGATGCACCGAAGGTCAGCGACGAGGCCGTGCATCCGCTGGTGATCTTTCTGCCCAATAAGGTGCTGCATTCGGATCGGCTGGGTGACTGGCTCGACGCGATTGCCAGTCATAAGACCCCGGCGATCATTTGTCTGGAGGCGGCGATTGAAGCCGCGCCCAAGGCACGGGTTGCCGCCGCCGGTTGGCGTATCGAGCTGCTGTCGATCGAGCAAAACGCCTGGGTTCTGGCCGGGCGTGACAAGCGTTGCGTGGTGGTTGACAGCCGGACCGAGCTGGATTGGGCCATGAAACACGGGCAATTATCGGTCTGGGCACCCTCAAGGATCGTGTTGGATGCGGTGGACGGCCCGCTTCAGGTCTCCCCGATTGATCTGGCGAACTGGTTCGCGGCTGAATTTTCAGCCGATGAACTGGTGGTTTTGGAAGGCTTTGACAAGGCTGCAGGCCTGCATGTGATTTCAACCCCGTCGGGTTTGTAAATGGCAGGCCAGCCCTATTTCCGCCCAATCGCCCAGACGGATCGCGCCCGCCCCGGTGATGCGCGCGCCTTGGCGGGCGGCGCAAGCTGGTTCAGCCATGTGGAGGTTTTGGTGCGCGGGCAGGGCGCAAGGGTCGTGCCGGTTGCGGATATTCCCACCGATGTGGCCACGCGGATCAGCGCCCCGCGCGCCCCGATTTGCGGGTTTTCGCTTGAGCGACCTCGTCTGATGGGGGTGTTGAATGTAACCCCTGACAGTTTTTCCGATGGCGGGCAGTTCGAGCGGCCCGAAGCGGCGTTGGCGCAGGCGCACGCGATGGTTGCCGCGGGGGCAGATATTCTGGATATTGGCGGGGAATCCACCCGCCCCGGTGCTGATTTCGTGCCCGCCCCACAAGAGATCACCCGCACCGCCCCTGTGATCGCAGCGCTTGCGGATGTCGGCGCACCCATCTCGATTGACACAAGAAAGGCTGGTGTCGCGGCGGCGGCCATGCGGGCTGGGGCCGGGCTGATAAATGATGTCTCAGCCTTTGAATATGATCCCAAAATGTTGGAAGTCGCCCGAAGTTCGGGCGCGGTTGTTTGCCTGATGCATGCCTCGGGCGATCCCAAAACCATGCAGGATAAACCCGCTTATGACGATGTTCTGCTGGATGTGTATGACTATCTTGAAAGACGCGTCGCCTATTGCGAGGCGCGTGGTATCAGCCGCACGCGCATCATGGTTGACCCCGGCATCGGCTTTGGCAAAACCCAGGCCCATAATCTGGCGCTGATCCGGGGCCTGTCGCTGTTTCACGGTCTTGGCTGCGCGATCCTGCTGGGGGTTTCGCGCAAACGCTTTATCGGTGTGATCGGCGATGCGCCGATTGCCGCCGAGCGCGCGCCCGGCTCACTTGCGCTGGGGCTGGAAGGTCTGCGACAAGGGGTTCAGATGCTGCGTGTGCATGATATAAGGGAAACCAGACAGGCGGTCTCGCTTTGGCGGGCAGCGCTGTAAGTAATTGAAACAAAGGTGATTAACATGACCCGTGAACTATTTGGCACAGACGGCGTGCGCGGTTGCGCCAACGAGTTTCCGATGACTGCCGAGGTGGCGATGCGGCTGGGCGCAGCCGCGGGGCGGTTTTTCCGGCGCGACAAGCAGGAGCACCGGGTGGTGATCGGCAAGGATACCCGCCGCTCGGGCTATATGCTGGAAAACGCGTTGACAGCGGGTTTGACCTCGACCGGCATGGATGTGTTTTTGCTGGGGCCGGTGCCGACCCCTGCCGTTGGTCTGCTGACCCATTCCATGCGGGCTGATCTCGGGGTTATGATCTCGGCCAGTCACAACCCGCATCAGGATAACGGCATCAAGTTTTTCGGCCCTGACGGGTTCAAATTGTCGGATGAGGCCGAGGCTGAGATCGAGCGTATTCTGCGCGGCGATATCCAGTTGTGCAAACCGGAAAACATTGGCCGCGCCACCCGGATTGACGACGGGCGCGGGCGTTATGTGGAATATGCCAAAACCACGTTTCCCGGGCGCGGGCGGCTGGATGGGCTGAAAGTGGTGGTCGATTGCGCCAATGGTGCGGCCTATAAGGCCGCGCCTGATGTGCTGTGGGAATTGGGGGCCGAGGTGATCCCGGTTGGCGTGTCTCCGAACGGTTTTAACATCAATGATGGTTGTGGGTCGACCAACACAGCGCTCGCGGCGCAAACCGTGTTGCAGCACAGGGCGGATATGGGCATTTGCCTTGATGGTGATGCCGATCGGGTGATGATTATTGATGAAAACGGTGTGGTGGCAGATGGCGACCAGATCATGGGTCTGATCGCCGCGCGCTGGGCGCGCGAGGGGCGATTGGTGGGTAACACGCTGGTGACGACGGTGATGTCCAATCTGGGGCTGGAAAAGTTTCTGGAGGCCAAGGGCATCAACATGCGCCGCACCAATGTGGGCGATCGCTATGTGGTCGAGGCCATGCGCGCTGGTGGCTTCAACCTTGGCGGCGAACAATCGGGCCATATCGTGCTGACCGATTATGCCACCACCGGCGACGGGCTGATCGCCGGGCTGCAATTTCTGGCGGCCATGGTTGAAACCGGTGAAAAGGCCAGCGCGCTGACGCAGGTGTTTGAGCCTTGCCCGCAACTCTTGATAAATGTGCGCTTTGAGGCGGATAACGACCCGCTGGAACATCAGGCGGTGCAGGACGCGATAAAATCGGCCGAGAAAAAGCTGAAGGCCAATGGCCGCTTGCTGATCCGTAAATCTGGCACCGAACCGTTGCTGCGCGTCATGGGCGAATGCGAGGATGCGGCGCTGCTGGACAAGGTGGTTAATCAAGTGGTGGCAGCGGTTAAGAAAGTCGCCTGATCTGGCTGAGGGCAAGGCCCGACAGGATCAGCGCCAGCGCCAGAATGAATTGCGGCGGCATGCTCTCGGACAGGAAAACCACCCCCATGATGGCGGCCCAGATCGGCACCTGATAATTGACCAGCACCAGAAAGCTGGAGCCAGCCGAGGTGATGATCTTGACCAGAATAAAGGTGGCGGCGGCAGTGGGGGCTAGCCCCAGATAGATCACGCCGATGATGGCTTTCAGGGGCGGCGATTGCGGTGGTCCGTCAACTATATAAGCCAGCGGTACGATTATCAGCGCCGCCAGCAGCATTGTTGCCGCTGCGAATGAAAGCTGCGGGCTGGGCGGGGCCAGACGGGTGATGATATTGCCGCTGGCGTAACCGAATGTGGCACCAAGACAGGCGAGGCGGGCGAGGGATTCAACCTCGGCCCCCGAGGACAGGAACGCTTTGGGGCCGATCAGGATGACGACACCGGCAAAGCCCAGAACAAAGCCGATGATTTTTGCGCGGCTCATAAACTCGCCCGGCACCAGAAAATGCGCCATCGGCAGAACCAGCAACGGCACCACCGCCATGGTGATCCCCGCAAAGCCCGAGGCCACATAAAGCTGGCCCCAACTCAGCAGGGCAAAAGGGATGACGTTCATCAAAACCGCGACACCAAGCGCGTGCAGCCAGATGCGCCGACCGGTCGGGGTGGCGAAGGTTGGCAGCCCGAAGCCAAAACCGAAGGCCAGCGCCAGCAAGACCAGGGCCGCCAATGCGATGCGGATTGCGGCCAGTGTGAGGGGGGCAAATCCGGTCAGGGTGATGGTGACGACGGAAAAGGACGACCCCCAGATCAGGCCGAGCAGGATCAGAAGGCCCCAGATCTGGGGCCCGGGTTTTTGCATGGTCATGGGGCGCTCCTTGTGGCGACGCTACTGTGGAAATAATGCGGGTGCACGGGGAAAATGCAGGCATTGCGACATTTTGGGTGATGGCGGGATTGGCGGTTGAAAATACCGGAGAAATCGGAAATTACTGCGGTGCAGCGTTAATGCTGCGGCGCAGAATCGCGGGTGTAACGTGACGTTCTTGATCGCTTCTTTTCCTTCGGGCTTAACCTCGGTGTGGGCGCGATTTTGCGCTTTGCTTGAACGCGAGCGCAAGATCATGCGCGTAGGGTTGGCGCGCCGTGCGGCGCATCGCAAGAATTTCTGCGTTCTGCGGGATTTGAACGAGGCGGAACTGACGGAACTGGGTGTCGATGCGCTGAAAATCCGGGCTGAAATGAGCCGTCAAAAAACTCCAATTTGCCGCTGAGCCTTGATATTACCCTTTAATAACAGCGCATTAAAAAGTGTTAATTAAACCATAAAACCGGTTTAGTGGTTTAATCAGCCGCGCCAGTTGGAGCGTTGATAAGCAACGTGTAGTCAAGCAATAGAAACGTCGGGAACGGGAGGCGGCAGATAGAAATCCGCCGCCCCCTTAAGCCCTAATTTTTGGCTTTATCAACCATCTTGCCAGCCGAAATCCACGGCATCATGGCGCGCAGTGTTTCGCCGACCTTCTCGATCTGATGCTCGTCATTGATCCGGCGGGTGGCCTTGAACGATGGCTGGCCGACCGCGTTTTCCAGCATGAAATCGCGCACGAATTTGCCGTTCTGGATATCCGCCAGAACCGCCTTCATCCGCGCCTTGGTTTCCTCGTAGGGCAGGATGCGCGGGCCGGAGACGTATTCGCCGTATTCCGCCGTATTGCTGATCGAATAGTTCATGTTGGCGATGCCGCCCTCATAGATCAGATCGACGATCAGCTTGACCTCGTGCAGACACTCAAAATAGGCCATTTCAGGCTCGTAACCAGCCTCGACCAGGGTTTCAAAGCCCATGCGGATCAGCTCGACCAGACCGCCACACAGAACGGCTTGCTCACCAAACAGGTCGGTTTCGCATTCCTGGCGGAAGTTGGTTTCGATGATGCCCGAGCGCCCGCCGCCGATGGCTGAACAATAGCTGAGGCCAATTTCCATGGCCTTGCCGGAGGCGTCATTTTCCACGGCTACAAGGCAGGGCACGCCGCCGCCTTTAACGAATTCGCCGCGCACCGTGTGGCCGGGGCCTTTGGGGGCCATCATGATGATGTCAACGCCGGGTTTGGGAGTAATAAGGTCGAAATGGATGTTCAGACCGTGGGCAAACGCCATGGCCGCGCCGTCGCGCAGGTTGTCATGCACATATTTCGTGTAGGTTTCGGCCTGCAATTCATCGGGCATGGTGAACATGATGAGGTCACACCAGGCGGCGGCCTCGGCAATGCCCATGACCTTGAGGCCTTCGCCCTCAGCCTTGGCTTGGCTTGGCGAGCCGCTTCGCAGGGCGACGACGACGTTTTTGGCGCCAGAATCGCGCAGGTTCAACGCGTGGGCGTGGCCCTGGCTGCCATAGCCGAGAATGGCCACATTCATGTCTTTAATCAGGTTGATATCGCAATCGCGGTCGTAATAAACGCGCATGGTGTTGTCCTTTGCTGGGGTGAATTGTGGCGAG
Source organism: Alphaproteobacteria bacterium (assembly GCA_013151535.1). GTDB lineage: Bacteria > Pseudomonadota > Alphaproteobacteria > Rhodobacterales > Rhodobacteraceae > UBA5972. The sequence goes on from JAADIC010000227.1 coordinate 10,355, forward strand.
AATAGTCGATGTTGGGGCGAATTTGCTTGCAGAATTTGAGTATTTGTCAGAACTATGAAGGGAATCATGCGCAAATTGCTGAAAAGTGGATAAATCATGCTTGAAATGGATGATACTGACCGAAGACTGTTGCGTCAGTTGCAGGCGGCGCATGATTTTAGCATTTCTGATTTGGCGGAGCGGGCTGGTATGTCCACCGGCACCGCCTCGCGCCGGTTGGAACGGCTGGAGCGGGCGGGGGTGATTGAAGGCTATGAGGCGGTGATCGACTGGCACGCGCTGGGCTATGCGGTCGAGGTTTCGTTGCGGGTGACGCTCGACAAAACCCACGCCAATGCGTTTGACGAATTTATCGCAGCGGCGCGGGATATCCCCGAGGTCGACGAAATCCAGACATTTCTGGGGCGGGTTGATGTGCGCCTGAACGTGCTGGCGCGCGACATGGCGCATTATCAGGGGATTTACCGCGAGCGCATTCTGGCCCTGCCGCATATCGCGGATATCGAGGCGTTGATGCTGGTGGCAAACATTCAAAACCGTGAAAGCCTGCCGTTATGACGGATATCGATGGCATCGACCAGCGCTTGCTGCGCGAACTTGGCCGGGATGCTCGGCAATCTGCGGGGGCGCTGGGGCGTAAGCTCAACCTGTCGCAACCGGCCACTTGGCGGCGCATCAAACGGCTGGAACAGGCGGGGGTGCTGAAGGGCAGGCGGGTGCGGCTCAACCATGCCGCACTTGGCTTTGGCGTGACGGTGTTTCTGGGCGTCAAGCTGGCAACCAAGGGGCGGGTAAGTTTGGATGATTTTGAACGCGCGGTTTGCGCCATCCCCGAGGTGCAACTGGTGCAACATGTGCTGGGCCTATACGATTACCGCCTGCGCGTAGTGGCGCGCGATTTGCCGGATTTTGAACGGGTGTTGCGCCGCCGTATCATGACCTTGCCGGGCGTGGGCCATGTGGAGGCCAATGTGCTGCTGAGCGAAGAGCGCCGCGCCGGGCCAATCGGCTGATCTGGCGGCTTGCGAAGGCCAATTTTGCGGCGTACATCTTGGGCTGATAATCATCCCCGAAAGGAAACACACCATGGCCGCCCTACTCGATACTGTTGACCCTGACGGTCTGCTTGAATTTTCCGTGGTGTTCACCGATCGCTCGCTCAACCATATGAGCGCCAGCTTTCAGGGCGTCATGCGCGATATTTCTGGTATGCTGCGCGAGGTTTACAACGCCGATGCGGTGGCGCTGGTGCCCGGTGGCGGGACTTACGCGATGGAGGCGGTGGCGCGCCAACTGGTGAGCGGCCAAAAGGCGCTGGTCATTCGCAATGGCTGGTTTTCCTATCGCTGGAGCCAGATTTTCGAGGCGGCGGATATGGTTGAAAGCGAGACCGTTCTAAAGGCCCGCCAAGCCGGCAACGACGCACAAGCCCCGTTTACGCCCGCGCCGATTGACGAGGTCGTGGCGCGGATCAAGGCGGACGCTCCCGCCGTGGTGTTCGCCCCGCATGTTGAAACCTCAAGCGGTATGATCCTGCCCGATGATTATCTGCGTGCCGTTGCCGATGCGGTGCATTCGGTTGGTGGCTTGTTCGTGCTGGATTGCATCGCCTCGGGCTGTGTCTGGGTCGATATGAAGGCAACCGGCGTCGATGTGCTGATCTCGGCCCCGCAAAAGGGCTGGAGTGCCTCGCCCTCGGCCGGTCTGGTGATGATGAACGCGGCGGCCAAGGCGCGTGTTGAGGCCAGTAACTCCACCTCTTTCGCCATTGATCTGAAGAAATGGCTGTCGATCATGCAGGCTTATGAGGCTGGCGGCCACGCCTATCACGCCACCATGCCGACCGATGCGTTGAAGAAATTCCGCGATATCATGCTGGAAACCAAAGATTACGGCTTTGATCGCCTATGTGCGGCCCAATGGGAACTCGGCAGCAAAGTGCGCGCGCTGTTGGCTGCGCGAGGCATCAAATCCGTCGCCGCCGAAGGTTTTGGCGCCCCCGGTGTTGTTGTCAGCTACACCAGTGATCCCGGCGTGCAGAACGGCAGCAAATTTGCCGCTGAGGGTTTGCAGATCGCTGCCGGGGTGCCGCTGATGTGTGACGAGCCCGAGGGCTATTCGACATTCCGCCTCGGCCTGTTCGGGCTGGACAAGCTGATGGATGTGGACGCGGCGGTGGCGCGGCTTGCAGCGGCTTTGGATAAAATCCTCTAGGTCGCGCCCAACCCCGCTTTCATCAGAAGTTTGCGAATGGGCGACACATCGTGCAGGGTTTTCAGGCCAAGCCTGCGCAGATCGCGCATCATCGGATTGCTCGCCATCGACACCCGGTTCAGCATATCAATGCCCGTCACCCGCGCCTTGATTTCCGGCCAGCGGGCACGGTGATAGGCGTTGAGCATGCTGGCTGAACCAAGATCGGCGGGGATGTTCACTGCCAGATCAAGCAGGGTGGTTATATCGGCAAGGCTCATGTTCAACCCCTGCGCGCCAATCGGCGGCACCACATGGGCGGCCTCGGCGATCAGGGCGACACGCTGGCCGTTCAGACGATCCGCCAACTGGCTGATGATCGGCCAGATTGTGCGCCGCCCGATCAGTTTCATCGGGCCGAACATGTTGGTGGAACGCTCAAGCAGGGCGGCCTCGAAATCTGGTACATCGAGGTTGAATAG
>JAADIC010000183.1 GCA_013151535.1 Alphaproteobacteria bacterium
CGCCCGTCAAAATCCCAGACCCGGCCAAACGCCCTGACCCGCCCTTTGGAGGCGGTGGCCACGGTAATATCCGGCCCCATCCAGTAATTGGTGTTCATTGCGACCACATCTTCACCACCGCGCGCACCTTTGATCGGGGCGACTTCACCGTGGATTTTCTTGCCGACGATCAGACGCCGGGTCTTGCCCTCGGTTTCATATGAGACCGGCGCACGCTCCGCCCCCAGAAACTCGCTGACCAGCACCTTGAACAGCCCGGTCGTACCCTTGGCCTTGCCCGAGAAAATCTGGATCAACCCCTGATAGGCGGCGTGAGAGGCACGATCATCAATATAGACCGCCGCCTTCCAGTTACCGCGCGCCATCTGGCCCGGAATTTCCAGCAGCAGGCCGATATTGAGGCCGGAAAGATCCTCGCCGCCGTAATGGCCCTTATCAATGCGCACGCCTGACCACGCCTGACAGACGCCTTCAGTTGGCGGGTGCTTGCCAAGGCTGACCACACAGGGGCAGAACACCGTGCAATTGCAGTTCAGGATCAGCTCACCCTTGATCGCCCAAGGGGTCAGCCCCTCGTCACTGCGCGCGGCATTTGGCATCCGGCTGTCAATCGGGGCGGCAGCTTTGATCCTATCTGCCGGTTTTCTAGTCTTCTTTTCAGCCATTTGCGGCCCTTTCTTAATCTAAAATCCAAACGCCTTGGTAGCGGCAAAACCGCCGCCAACCAGCAAAGCAACCCCCAGGGGTTTTGTGATCACATTACCAAGCTGGGGTAATTTCTCCACCACCATAAGCGCCGTTGCAATCCCCATCCAGACCAGATTCATCACCCCGCCGACAAATCCAAGCGCCATCAAAGCCCAGCAACAGCCAAGGCAACTTAGCCCCAATTGCCAGCCCATACGACCGGCCCCAACCATGCCGGGCCGCCACTGGCCGATAAAAAAGGTCATCGGTGTTCGGCACTTCGACAAGCAGGCGGATTTCAGCGGTGAAAACTGATAGAGGCCGGCTGCCAGCAGTAAAACAGCCGTCAACCGCCAGTCATTGCTGGCCCCGTTCATGCCAAGCAGATCATAGCGCAAAAGCGCAAGCTGCGCCAGCGCCGCAAGCGCCGAAAACCCGATCCAGACCAGCATATACCCCGCCAGCAAAGCCGCACTTGTGTGGGTGTTCGCAGCCTCGGTATAGCTCAGATCGCGGTAAGTTTTCAGGCTCGGCACAAAACTTGGGGCCATCATCGCGGCGGTCATCAAGACCCACATCGAAAACATAGTGCCGTAACCCGCCCCCATGCCCGATTGCATCTGGTAGAGCGCCAGCCACGCCAGCAGGATCAGGCTAAAGAAGCCCAGCCATTCGATGGTGCCGGTCAGCCTCGGGCTCACAAGTTTCGGCAACGGATTGCGCATTCGGGATCGACTCGATTTCAGGGATAGAAAGCGTTGCCCGCAGTTTTGGGCGCGTCGCGGCGAATGTCAAACCCTGTCGGCAAAACCGGCCTTGAATGCCGTAGCGTCAATCTTCAGGCCGCACAAACGCAACTTTCAGCCCCAGCAACAGCCAAGGGGTGCCGTGCAGCAGCAAATCGGCAATATCAATCGGGCGCACAAGGTTGCCGGCAATCAGCAATTTGAACTTCTGCCAGATATGCGGCTCGGGCAGAAGCGGGGCCAGCCCCAGCGTGAAGGCAAAAATGACCAGCGGCAAAAGCGGTATTCGGATGAAGATCTTGCGCATTTGCCCCTCGGAATTTGTTACGGTTGTGATAAAAGAAGCATTGCCCGCACGCAACTGCGCAAAATCGCAGGCAATGCTAAAACGGCTTGACGTGGCGCATGGTAATTGTCCACAGACCCTTGAGCCACAGGAAAATCCAATGACAGCCGCCACCCTGACCATTGATCTTGATGCCATTGCCGCCAACCGGGCCGCGCTGGACAGGCTGTCCGGTGGTGATGTGCAAACGGCGGCAGTCGTCAAGGCCGATGGCTATGGCCTGTCGGCCAAAAGGGTTTCGGAGACTCTGGCTGGTGCAGGTGTGACCAGCTTTTTCGTGGCTGAAGCCAGCGAGGCGATTGCCGTGCGTGAAGCCGTGGGCAGCGCGCCTGACATCTATGTTTTTTCCGGTCATATGGCATGGCTGGCGATACCGAGGGTTTGACCCGGCAAAACCTGATTCCGTTGTTGAATTCCACCGAGCAGGTCGCGCGGCATTTTTCAGATGCCCCCGCCCTGCCCTTCGGTTTTCAACTTGATACCGGCATGAACCGCCTTGGTATGGAGCCTGACGAGTTCAACGCCCAACGCGAGCGCCTTCTGGCGGCCAAACCCCGGCTTGCCATGTCGCATCTGGCTTGCGCGGATGAGCCGGATCACCCGATGAACGCCGCGCAACTGGCGATGTTTCTCGCCAATTGACCGATGGTTTGGGCCTGCGCCGCTCGCTTGCCGCCACGGGTGGGATTATACTTGGGCCGGACTATCATTTCGATCTGACCCGCCCCGGTGTCGGGCTTTATGGCGGCCTGCCATTTGCGGGCGCACAACCGGTTGTTCACTTGTCGATCCCCGTTATTCAAACCCGCCGCGTCAAGGTCGGTGAAAGCGTTGGCTACGGGGCTGGCTGGATCGCCAAGCGACCCTCAACCGTGGCAACTTTGGCGGCGGGCTATGCCGATGGGCTGATCCGCGCCATGGGCGGGGATGCGCTCGTCTGGGCGAACGGCGTCGCTTGCCCCGTGATCGGGCGGGTGTCGATGGATATGCTGGCAGTCGATGTCACCGATCTGACGCCGGTTCCGCCGGCATTTGATATTCTTGGCCCGCACCAGAATGTGGATGATCTGGCGGCGGCGGCGGGCACCATTGGTTATGAAATCCTGACCAGCCTTGGCGCGCGCTACAATCGGGTTTACAAGGGCGGCAAGTAAAAACATGTTCGCAGGCAAGATATGAATTTAGTTCACGCCACATTGTCACCAATTGGCCGCTCGACGCTGGCGCTGTTTGCCTCGGTTGGGCGGATCGTGATTTTTGTGATCACAACCATCAGCCACATTGTCCGCCCACCGTTTTACTTTAAGGAATTCGGTCAACAGCTTCTGACCATTGGATATTTCTCGTTGCCAGTCGTTGG
>JAADIC010000214.1 GCA_013151535.1 Alphaproteobacteria bacterium
CCCGAACCTTGCGGCTGGCCGCCTCGATTTCTTCCTCGGTTGCCTCTGTCACCGAATAGATCAGGCTGTGGATGGTACGCGCGGGCGTCCCCTTTCGGCTCAGCACCAACGCCGCTTTGCCGGTAAACGTCGCGGTAACAACACCGGGCACGCATCCCCCCTGACGATCACTACGGTGGGGCGAAAGGCCAAGTTCATCGAGAACAAATTTCAAAACGGTGCTCTTGCCGCTGCCGGCATAGCCAAAAAGCCGCAGAACCTGCTGCTCGTGGGTGCGGCTCTCAAACCATTCCTTGGTCAACCGGATCGCCGCCGCCTGCTGGGCGGAGGGGGTGAAACTTGTCATCTGGACGCGCCTTTCACGATGTAATTCTTGACCACGTAATCCTTGACCACCCCGCCCGTCGCGGGATCGCCGATCTGGCATTGGCGGATAAATATGCGGCGACCACCTGCCAGCCTTCGCCAATGACCACGCCGGATATGCCAGCGCGGGCTGGCATGTGTGCCGCCAAGAGCGGCGTGTTTCGCCCGCGCGCGTTTAAGATCGATGGTGATCTGATGCCAGCTCCAACCGCGTACACCGGCCTTGGCGTATTTGCGGCGCAGGGCTGGATTGATCTTGCGCGTTTTCTCCTCCCCGGCATGGGCCAGGATGGTGAGCGCCCGCCAGACAATGCCCGTTACGACCTCGTTGTAGATCGCCGCTTCCTTTTGACTGAGCTTGGGATTGGCGGTGACCTCGGACCATCCCGGCTTTGTAAAAACGGCATGCGCCAGGCAATCTGTCCATTGGCGACGTTTTTTGTCCTTGTAGATGAATACGGCCTCCACCCGGCCCTCAAATTGCCGCGCGTAGACCAGCAATGACGATCTTTGCGGGTTGCGATCCCTCACTTCAAAAATGACCGCGGGATGGGGCAGTTGCAAAGGCGCGTCCATGATCAGGGAGCGCAGATCGCCAACCACATCGCTGTCAAACGCCGCCTGATCGGCGAAATAATAGACCGGCGCGGTTTCAATGCCGGCAAAGTGAAAGCCATAAGCGGATTTCTTGCAAAACTGCGCGGCCACCCGTTTGAATTCATACGCCTCAGGGATCATGATCGTGCCTCCGCCCATTTGCGGCTGAATCGCTCCCCCGGAGCGTTTTCGGGGCGCCGCTCACCCCAGCATTGTTGCGCCCAGGCCGCAGGGTGGATGCCAATGCCCGACCGCCATGCCGCCCTTGCAAACAACCGAGGTCGGTGCACCCGCTTCGCGCGGCAGCAGTTCCTCGGCATCTGACGCCCGCACCACCTCAACCGCGCGATCACTCATCCGCTGCGCAAGGGCCGCATCAAACGGCAGCAGTTCCGCATAGATTTCCTGCGTGTCGCGATTGAGCGCCGTGAACAGTGCCGGGTTGGGCAGGTCGAGATAGGCCTGATAAATCGCGATCTGGGCCGCATAAACCGGCTTGGAAATTGCAACGCCGCGCTTGAGCGTGTCTTTCCAGCTTGATACCCCGAGTGCCTTGGTTTCCCAAAGCGTCGGATAGGCCATCGATACCGGACCACCCATCAGGCAACCGTCAATATGCCCTTTGAAGCGGCCATCGAGGGACGAAAACCCGAACTGGCGACCATCGGCGCGCTCAACGCGCAAATCAAACCCGGCCAGGCGCAACCAGTGCGCGACCATATCCTCGCCGCGATGCCCGGCCTCAAATATCCGCAGGGTTTTCGGGGCAAACCCCTGGCCCTCATCCTTGGGGATCGCCAGAAAGTCATACTGGATCTGGCGCAGGCATGCCCGCCCAAGCCCCGAGGAGCTGACATAGGTTCGCGGGCGCTCAGCATCCCGGCGGGCGCTGAGGCCAGTGTCAATGGCTGCGCACAGGGCGGCGGTGATGTCAGGAAGTGGCTGGGGCGACATATAATGCGCGCCCGAGCGATGGTTCAAATCGATCATGGGATTGCCTCAAAATGGGATCTGGTTTTCGGGGATGCGGCCGTCGCGCTCAGGTCCGTTGTCCTGAGTCTGCATGCTGTCAATGTAGCCGGTGACCGCCGCCTCGATCAGTTGGTCGATCTCGGCCGCCGTGCGATCAAAAAAAGGCGCCATAAGGCCAAGGTCACTTAGCGCCTCGGCAAAATCCTTTCGCGCATCAACGATGGCCTGTGCCTCGCGGGCCGTTTTATCAATCATTCCGTAATTCCTTGTTGCAAGGTCCGCGCCGATGTCCTGGCACCGGCGCGAACAGAATTTGTAGGTGGGGAACCGCGCCCACTGCAGGCGCAGACAAAACCCGAAACCTCGGGATTGACGCCCGCAGATGGCGCAGACAAAAGGCCCGGAGTTCACCCCATCAGCAGGTTTTCGAGCTCGGCGTGCCGCCCCGGCGCCTCCCTGATCTTGTGCGACGCCAGAACGACAAAGCGGCTGATGGCGGCGGATGCCATTGCTTCGAGATCCGTAAGCCTGATGCTTGCGATGGGACGATTCAGTCTTCCGCGGGCCTCGAGCCATTTGCCGATTTCCTTTGCCGCTTCGCGCGTCACATGCGCCTGCCATTCATCCGGGGACATGGCTTCAACTGTTCAACCAGGCCAGCGCCCCGCTCGGGGGTGAGGTCGTGTTGCCTGACTGCGGCTGGGCGGTTGGGGTCTGAGGTGCATTTGACCCACCCGGTTGTGTGGGCGCCTGTGCATTCCAGGCCGGCGGCGTCTGGGCGGTGGATTTCCGGGGCGGCGCCTTGACCGGATCGTGCGTTACGTTTTCTCCGCGCATGATCGCTGCGTAAGCTGGCTCATTCGGCAAAACGACATTGGCGAGCTTGTTGCTGTCGCGGTAATTCGGGTTGTCCGAGCTTTCCACCATGATGCGTGCGGCGAAAATAATCCCGTCCAATTGCTTGAGACCGCCGATCACCCGTTTTTCCCGAGCCGTCTGGCTGGTATCTGCGGGATCAAGGCCAAGGGCGCTGTCGATCATTGCGCGCAATGTGCTCTTTGAGATGTTCCAGCCCTTGGACTGGCCCTTTTCGTCCAGTTTACCGCCGGCAACCGTAAAATTCTGCCAGAACTTGCGCCGCGCAAACGCCCCCTCGGCCACCGTCAATTCACAATCGAGCATTTTTGCATCGCTGTGGTTTGACGCCTTCAGCAACCCGGCATCCATTGCCGTCGCACCATTGCTGCCACCGGGGCGGATTTTCAACATGACCTTGG
>JAADIC010000354.1 GCA_013151535.1 Alphaproteobacteria bacterium
GAACGCCGCGCGCAAGTTGAACGGCAGTTGGAACTGGTCGGCCTGTCTGACTGGGCTGATCGTAAGGTGGGTGAGCTTTCCGGCGGCATGCAACAGCGCGTCGGGCTGGCGCGCGCGTTTGCCACCGAAGCGCCGATATTGCTGATGGACGAGCCGTTTTCGGCCCTTGATCCGCTGATCCGCACCCGCCTGCAGGACGAGTTGCTGGAGCTGCAAGAAAAGCTGAAACGCACCATCATTTTCGTCAGCCATGATCTGGATGAAGCCTTCAAACTTGGCGACCGGATCGCCATCATGGAGGGCGGGCGGATCGTGCAATGCGGCACCCCGCGCGACATTTATTCCAATCCGTCCAACGATTATGTGGCCGATTTCGTCACCCATATGAACCCGCTGGGGGTTTTGTGCGCGCGCGATGTGATGGGCCCCGCCAAAGGCAAGCCCACGGTCACGATTGACGCCGATGAATGGATACAAGCCGCCATGCGCAAGATTGAAAACGGCGCGACCACGGTTGGCGTGACGCAGAACGGCACCCTGATTGGCGAGATCACCCCAGCCAGCCTGTTGGCCCGTCTCGCCAAATCCTGAACCATCCTGTGCGTTGCCAAAGATCTGAATAATTTTATCGAAAATTATTCCCGTTCAAAATCTTTCGGGAAAGATTTTCGTCTTATGCGGATCGTTCGGTTTCTGTTTGGCCCTTAATCCAGCTTGCGATATTCCAGAAAATTGCCGCGCGGCAGATAGATCAGCGTCATTTCAAAATCGCCAATAGAATCTATACCGTAACACAGGCCTTCGCCTATTTCCTCGTCCCGCGCGTACAGATAGGGACCGGCGCCGGAAAACTCGTTGCAGCTTTCCTGAATGCTCAGATATTCGGTCTCCATGATCTGGCCGTCATACTGGTTTTCCCGCTCGGCCCCGAGGATGTTGAATTGCGCGTTGGGGTCATCCACCGCGTACCAATAGCCCTGCATTTGCTCCAATAAAGCATCACTTCGGTCATAGCCACGTTCGTACACGTCGCGCAACACCACCTCGGCTGTGGTGTCGTAAACCCCAACCAGATCGCCTTTTACACTTATCGGCGTGCCATAATCAAAGCCTTTCAGGATCGAAAATATCCGCTGTGGCGTGCGCCCGTCATCATAGACGAAAAACTTGGTGCCGTTGGCGTGGAACGCACAGAAATTCGCACCGTCGCGCAAGCGGCATTCCTGAAAAACCACGAAATCCGAATAAGGCTCACCATATGTTCCGGCCTGCTCGCCCACCGGTGCAGGTGGGTCGGCCATCACCAGATTTAGGGTGAAATCCTTGGCGGATTTGCCGGTATCCAGCTTTTTGAACAGGGATTTGTCATAGCCGCGCGACTGGCAGTTTTCATCGCCGACAATATCAAACGAGGCCTGAACCGTGCAAAACGCATATTCTGCACCCGTGAAATCGCGCCCGGTGGCAATGGCGCGGAAATAGTAATAGCGCCGCGTCAGATCACCCCCGATAACGGTTTTGCAAGCGCCGGGATCAATGTTCCACCAGCCTTTGGAGACATAGCTTTCGCCATCCTTGAAGGCGACGGCAAAGCTGTGTTGCACATCGGCCTTGTTGCAGATGCTGAGGCCGGCCTGTGCTGTACCGCCGACCATAACCAGCACAAGCGTCTGGATTATAATTCTGGTGAATTTTAGCATTGGCCTCTCCTGTTCACCGCAACGCTAGCCGCAATTCACGCTTTAGGCCAGAAAAGGTTACCTTGTTGCCTCGGCAGGCGGGGTTCGGGCGCGGCGCGACAGCCGCCATTCGCGGTAGGATATGAAACTGACCGAGGCGATAATCACCCCGCCCCCGGTCAGCACATAAATATCCGCCGCTTCGCCAAATACGATGGCACCCAGCAAGGTTGCCCAGACCAGTTGCAGGAATGTGACCGGCTGGATCACCATCAGGGGCGCGGCTTTCAGGGCCTTGGTCATGGTGAAATGCCCGGCCGTGGCAAATACCGCCACCAGCCCCAGCCACATGATATCGGACAATGCGGGCGTGATCCAGACGCTCCATGCCAAGGGGGCCAGCCCGATGGTGACAAAGATCGACAACATGCCGACAACCAGTGTCGGGCTTTGTTCCATAGCCAGCTTTTTCGCAATCAGATAGGACACAGCGAATAGCGGTGCGGATACAAGCTGGGCGATCTGACCGCTGGAGATTTCCTGCAAGCCCGGGCGCAGGATAATCATCGCGCCGCCAAACGCCACCACCACCGCCATGATCCGACGCAGGGCAAGGCGTTCGCCAAAGAACAGCGCCGCGCCAAGGGTGATGTAGATCGGCGAGGTGTAGCCAATTGCCGTCACTTCGGCGATGGGGATGTTGGCCATGGCGTAAAACCACAGGGCCACGCCCAGCGCGTGGGTGAAGCCGCGCAAACCGAATATGGCCAGCGATTTGGCGGAAAAACCACGGCGCAAGGCGGGCCACATCAGGGGCAGCATGATGCCAAGGCCGAAGATATAGCGGATAAACGCCGCCTCGGGTGCCGGAATGTTGGAGCCGACATAGCGCACGATGCCGGTCACGCCGACAAACAGGAAGCCAGTTGTCAGCATCCACGCAATGCCGATCCACGGCGCGCCGTATTGCGGTTGGGTATTATCTGGGGTTGTCATGCAGCCCTGCGCGGGCAAAAGGCCCCGCCTGCACCTGACACCTGTTTTGAAACCGGTGCAAGGTCAAAGGCGCTACAACTGCGCCATCACCTCGTCTGAAATCTCGAAATTCGCGGTGACTTTCTGTACGTCGTCGTCATCTTCCAGCGCTTCGATCAGGCGCATCAGCTTTTCCGCGCCCGCCAGTTCAAGCGGTGTGGTGATATTGGGCTTCCAGATCAGCTTGCTGGTTTCACTTTCGCCAAGTGCTGTTTCCAGCGCGCTTGAAACGTCGTGCAGATCGCTGTCGGCGCAGTAAATCTCGTGGCCATCGTCCGAGCTTTCGACGTCTTCGGCCCCGGCCTCGATCGCGGCTTCAAATATGGTGTCGGCGTCACCTGCATCCGCCGGATAGGTTACCAGCCCAACCCGGTCGAACATGAAAGAAACCGCGCCGGTTTCCGCCAGATTGCCGCCGGATTTGGTGAAGATCGAGCGTACGACGCTGGCGGTGCGGTTCTTGTTGTCGGTCATGGCTTCGACAATCACCGCCACCCCTTCGGGGCCGTAGCCTTCATAGCGGATCTCGTCGTAATTATCGCCCTCACCGGCGCTGGCCTTGGTGATGGCGCGGCTGATGACGTCCTTGGGGACGGAAACCGATTTCGCCTCTTTCACCGCCATGCGCAGGCGCGGGTTTTTGTCGGGGTCGGGGTCGCCCATTTTGGCGGCGACGGTGATTTCCTTGGCCAGTTTGGAAAACAGTTTGGAGCGCACGGCGTCCTGACGCCCCTTGCGGTGCTGAATATTTGCCCATTTGGAATGGCCTGCCATGGTCGTCTCCGAGGTTGGTGAGTTCTGTTGCGTCTCTATAAAACAGGCGGGGCGAAAGGTTCAACCCCGTTGCACTTTGTCGCCAAATGCGATTGATTCACCGCCAACGAACGGAGCCTTGCATGACCATCGACCAAATCACCCTTTTCGCCATTTTCGCAGGCGTTTTCGCGCTGCTGCTCTGGGGGCGCTGGCGCTATGATCTGGTGGCGTTCGCGGCGCTGCTGGTTGGGGTTCTGTCGGGCGTTGTGCCCTCGGACAAAGCGTTTTCCGGCTTTGGCCATCCGGCGACGCTGGTGGTGGCGCTGGTGTTGATTATTTCCGCCGGGCTGGTCAATTCAGGGGCGGTGCATCTTATCACGCGATCCCTGGTGGATAGTGGGCGTTCTTTGGGCAAGCACATCACCATCATGGGCGCGACTGGCGCGGTGCTGTCGGCGTTCATGAACAATGTGGCGGCGCTGGCCCTGTTGATGCCGGTCGATCTGCAAACCGCAAAGAAGGCCAAGCGTGATCCCGGATTGTCGCTGATGCCGCTGTCTTTTGCCACCATTCTGGGCGGCATGGTGACGATGATCGGCACCCCGCCCAACATCATCATCGCCACCATCCGCGAGGATGCGTTCGGCACCCCATTTGCCATGTTCGATTTCGCCCCCGTGGGCATCATCGCAGCGCTTGCGGGTTTGCTGTTTGTGGCCACCATCGGCTGGCGGCTGATCCCGCGCCATGACGGTGAAGACGGGGCCACGGATCGGTTTCTGGATCTTGCGCCCTATGTGGCGGAGCTGACGGTGCCGGAAGATTCAAAACAGATCGGCCAGAAGCTGCGCGAATTATACGCCGAGGCGGAAAAGGCCGATGTGGCCATTCTGGGCATGATCCGTGCCGGTAAGCGGCTTTATGGCACCTCGGCCAATCGGGTTTTGCGCGCGGGCGATATTCTGGTGCTGGAGGCCACGCCCGAAGCGCTGGACGAGTTTCGCAACACTCTGAAGCTCGATTTCGCCGATAGTGACCGCCAGGAACGGGTTGAGGCAGCGGGCGAAGGGTTGGGGCTGGTGGAAATCGTGGTCACGGAAAATTCGCGCATTCGCGGCAAGACCGCCATGGCGATTGGCCTCAACTGGCGACGCAACAGCATCCTGATGGGGATTTCGCGTCAGGGGCGGCGGATCAAGAAACAGGTGCGGCGCACGGAAATTCGGGCAGGCGATATTCTGCTGCTGCTGACCCCCTCGGACAGTCAGGCCGAGATCACCGAATGGCTGGGTTGTTTGCCGCTGGCCGAGCGTGGGCTGAACGTGACCCAAGGCGAAAAGACATGGCTGGCGATTGGCCTGTTCGGCGCGGCGGTGGCGGCGGCAAGTTTTGGGCTGGTCTATCTGCCGATTGCGCTGGGCGTGGTGGTGGGGCTTTACGCCCTGACCAAGATCGTGCCCTTGAGCGAGGTCTACACCTATGTGGAATGGCCGGTGGTGGTGCTGCTGGGCTCGATGATCCCGCTGGGTCAGGCGCTTGAAGCCTCGGGCGGGACCGAATTGATCGCAGGCTCGATCATCGGCATCACCGAAGGCATGCCCGCTTGGGTCATCCTGACTGTGCTGATGGTGGTGACAATGACGTTAAGTGATGTGTTGAACAACACCGCCACCACGATTGTTGCCGCCCCGGTTGGTATCGCCATGGCGGCCAGTCTTGATGTCAGTGCCGACCCGTTTCTGATGGCGGTGGCGGTGGCGGCGAGCTGTGCGTTCCTGACGCCGATTGGCCACAAGAACAACACCTTGATCCTTGGCCCCGGTGGCTATCGCTTTGGCGATTACTGGCGCACGGGATTGCCGCTGGAAATCCTGATCGTGGCGGTCAGCATTCCGGCGATACTGGTGTTCTGGCCATTGTAAGTCGGACAATTGTCCGGCCTACAGCGGCCAGAAAAACGGGATCAGCAGGCTGGCGATCAGGCCGACGGACAGGTTGAGCGGGATGCCGATGCGCAGGAAATCGGTGAATTTGTAACCGCCGGGTCCATAGACCAGCATGTTGGTCTGATAGCCGATGGGGGTGGCAAAGCTGGCCGAGGCGGCGACCATCACCGCCACCACCAGCGGGCGTGGATCAACGCCCAATTGGGTGGCAAGACCGATGGCGATCGGGGTGACGACCACGGCGACAGCGTTGTTGGAGACAAGTTCAGTCAGGATCGAGGTCAGCAGGTAGACCGCCCAGACGATCAGGAACGGTGGCAACATTTTGAGGGCTGGCGATATGGTTTTGACGATCAGCGCCACTGCGCCCGAGGCGTCCAGTGCCGCACCCACCGCCAGCATCGAGAATATCATCGCCAAGAGGCGGCCATCGACAAAGGAAAATGCCTCGTCCGCGTCAATCGCGCGGCTGAGCAGGATCACCGCCACCGCCGCCAATGCCAGCGCGAATAGGGGCGCGATGCCAAGGGCGGCCAGCACCACAAGGGCCGCAAGGGCCAGCAGCACCACGGGCGCATGATTGCGGCGAAAGGCCCGCCCCGAGGGTTGGGCGATATCGACCATGTCCATATCGGCAGCCAAGCGGGCGATGTCTTCGGCACTGCCCTCCAGCAGCAGGGTATCACCGACGCGCACCACCAGATCATCAATTTGCCGCCCGATATTCTGGTTGCGCCGATGCACCGCCAGCGGATAAACGCCATAGCGCCGCCGCAAGCGCAGGGTGCCAAGCGAGCGGCCGATCATTTTGCAGCCGGGCGAAATCAGCGCCTCGACCGTAGTGGTTTCCACCGAGGACAAATTATTCACATCGCGAACGGCTTTGCTTTGTTGCAAGCCCAGAAGTTCACCGATTTCGGTGCGCAAAACCACCCGGTCACCTTGCTTAAGCACCACGGCGGCCATATCACGACGCAGCGAAAGATCGCCGCGCAAGACATCAACCACGCGCACCTTGTCGCGCTTGAACAGATCGACCGACAGCACGGCCTGGCCGATCAGTTCCGAGTTTTCAGGCACGGCGACTTCGGTGAAAAACTTGCGGGCGCGCCGCTCGCTTAAGAGGCTGGCCATGGAATGGCGGTCGGGCAGCAGGCGTGGCGCGAACAGGCGCAAGTATAGCACGCCCCAGGCCACGAGGATGATACCCAGGGGCGTGACCTCGAAAATCGAGAACGCCTCCAGCCCTTCGGCGCGTGCCACACCATCCACCAGCAGGTTGGTCGAGGTGCCGATCAGGGTCAACGTGCCGCCAAGGATCGCCACATAAGATAGCGGGATCAGCAGTTTGGACGGCGCAAGGCCAAGTGATTTCGCCAGTTGCACGGTGACCGGGATCATCACCACCACCACCGGCGTGTTGGAGACAAAGGCGGACGAGACCACCACGAACAGGGTTAACATCGCCAGCACCAGCACCGGATTTTCCGCCGCGCGGGCCTCGGCCTTGCCGGTGAACCATTCCAGCGCACCGGTGCGCACGAGGCCGCCCATGACGATGAACATGGCGGCGATTGTCCACGGTGCGGGGTTGGAAAACACCGCGATGGCGCGCTCGTAAGGCAGCAGACCGGTTGACAGGAAAATGGCGGCACCGGCGATGGCCACCACCTCGGTCGGGTAGCTTTCGCGCAGGAACATCACGAACATCACCCCCACCACCACAAGGGCGGCGATGGCGCGAAATTGTGGATCGGCCAGAATGTCCTGCATGCGCCCCCGCGTGGTTTGTTGGCCTTAGTGTCGCCTGTTCAGGGGCGTTCGGCAAGGGGGGTATTGCTGCGCGGCGTGACCAGAAACAGCCCCGCCATCATCACCGCCATGGCGGCCCAGACCCAGCCGGAATAGCCCTCGTCCAGCAGCAGGATCGACCACAGAACACCAAAACCGGTGACCAGATAGGCCACTTGCGAGGCAAACACGGAGCCCGCGCGACCGATCAGCCACAGATAGGTCACATAGGCCGTGGTGTTGATCACCGAGGAGGCCAGCAGCGCGAATTCCGGCGCGGCCCAGCTTTGGGAAAGGTCCACCCATTGGCCGGTGGTCAGGGCCAGTGGCACCGCAACAATCAGCCCGATGATCGACGCGCCCAGCAGCATTTGTGTGGCATCAAGATCAAGCATGCCGAAGCGCGCGACCCAAGTGCCCTCGACCGCGTACATGAACGGGGTGATGGCGGCGAACAGCACCCAGATTGTCAATGCGGGGTCTGGCAGGCTGGCCTTGGGGCCGACCAGCAGCAGGATGGCGATTGCGCCTAACAACACGCCCAGCGCGCGCAGGGGTGAGAAGCGTTCCATGCCGATGCCAAGCGCCATGGGCAAGGCGAACATGGCGACCAGTGACATGATAAGCGCCATGACGCCTGCGGGCAGATGCACGGCGGCCTGATAGCTGATGGAATTGGGGATCAGCGTGCCGACCAGCGCGATCAGGCCATACCGCCAAAGGTAACGCGGTGCCAGCGGCAGGGATTTGCGGCGGATCAGGATAATCGGTGTCAACAGCGCAACAGCCATAGCCAATTGCCAGACGATCAGACCGAGGTAACCATGACCGCTGGACACCGCGATTTTGGTCAGGGGTTGGGACATGCCCCAGCCAGCACCAAGTGCCACCAGCACCAGAAACAGGCCGATATGCGGCATCAGGGGGCGGCGGCAGCGAGCCGTCCGTTTTGGCGGATGGCAACCACGCGTTTGGCCAAACCTGTGGCGTCATCGGTTTCAACGAAGGTGCCACACAAGGTGGCCTCGCCGTTTGCAGGGGTGAAGCGGTCTTTGTTCATGCCGGTGATGAAACGGCGCAAGGGTTCGGTCTTTTCCATGCCGATGACGCTGTCGTAATCGCCGCACATACCGGCATCGGTGTGATAGGCGGTGCCGCGCGGCAGCACCATGACGTCAGCGGTTGGCACATGGGTGTGGGTGCCGGTCACCAGCGAGGCGCGCCCGTCGCACCAGTGGCCCATGGCCATTTTCTCGCTGGTGGCCTCGGCGTGGAAATCAACGAGGATAACACTGGCGAGCTTGCCCAAGGGATGCGCCTTCAGCACCTGATCGACGGCGGAATAGGGATCGGAATAGGGTTTTTTCATGAACACCTGCCCCAGCGCCTGAATGACCAGCACCCGCTTGCCACCGGGGGCATCGAACAGCCGGAAACCTTTGCCCGGCGCAGTTCGCGCGATGTTGAGAGGGCGCAGGATGCGCGGTTCCTGTTCAATCGCTTTGAGCATATCGCGCTGATCGAACGCGTGATCGCCTAGGGTGATGCAATCGGCCCCGGCCTCAAGGATCGCTTTGGCATGCGCTCCGGACAGGCCCATGCCGGCGGTGGCGTTCTCGCCGTTGACCACGACGAAATCAAGCGACCAGTCCGCGCGCAGACGCGGTAGGTTTTCGCTGATGGCACGCCGTCCGGCGCGGCCCATGACATCGCCGAGGAATAAAAGTCTCATGGCTTTGGCTTACTTGCAGGATTAACGAAGGGCAAGGCTCAGAACCGGATCACGCCGTTTTCGGTGACGAGGACGTCTAAGCGGATATCTGTCGGCTCGGTCGGGACAAGCGGCAATTCCTGCCCGCTATAGGCAAAACCCACGGCCATCGCGGGGGCGGATTTGCGCAAAAGCGCGAAGGTGCGGTCATAAAAGCCGCCGCCATAACCAAGGCGATAGCCGCGTGTATCAAAGCCGACCAAGGGGGTTATCAGGATGTCGGGGATCAGGGTGTCGGCGATTTCCGGGATTGCCGCGCCGAACGGGCCGTTGAGCATCTTCGTGCCGGGCGTCCAGCGGCTGAACTTGAGCGGTTGGCGCGGCGCTTGGATCACCGGCACGCAGACTGATTTTCCGGCGGCGGCCAGATCATTCATCACCGGCAGCGGGCTGATCTCGGTGCGGATGGGCATATAGGCGGCGACGGTTTGGAACCGCGCCAAGCTGGCAAGGAATTGGGCCAGATGGGCGCAAGCCGCCGGATCATGGCCCTGCCGGTGCGCGATTTTGCGGGCGGTATAGGCGGTTTTGCGGGCGGTTTCTTTGGTTGTTTGGGTCATGGCGCACCTTTTTTCGAAGCTGCACATGATTTTATAGTGCTGCGCAAGAGATTCTATGCGCTTCGCGCGAGGATATTTAGGCCAATTGGAATTAGGGCCTGTGGACATTCACCACGCCGCACTGGTTTCCGCCCAAAATCCACCAGTGCCAGCCAATTTTGCGTCGATAGGGTCACCCCTTTCAAGCGAAATTGGCGTAGCAATGGTGGATTTTGGTGAAATCCCTTCGGGACGCGGCGAAATTTGCCGCCACCGCGCGGTTTTTCGCTTCCTATCGGACGATAGCTGCGCTCAAATCCACCCGTTGGCAACAAATTTCGACTCGCGCCAGTGCGACGTGGTGAATGTCCACAGGCCCTAATGGTGGCGGGCCCACACATCCGTTGGGGTGAGTTATCCGAGAGCCTGGTACAACCAGGTGGGTGCCAGATACGATAGGCCAGGGCCAGTCGCAGAGCCAGCTCCCGTACAAAAATTTAAGGCCACTGGAAATGGACCCCTGACAAAACGCACAGAACCCGCCGGTTCCTGACCTAGGCGTTCTGGGGCGATTTCACAAGGGGGTTGACGCGATGTTCACCTATTGTTCATATGTGGGATGCCCGATTCAAAAAACGATACATTGATGCAAGGACAATTGCTGGCGCGCGGCGTCTGCCGCCATTTGCGGCAGTATGATTTTCTGACGCTGGAGGAGTTTGTGCCGGTTTCCGGCCTCAGGGTCGATGTGATGGCGCTGGGGCCCAAGGGCGAGATCTGGGTGATCGAATGTAAATCTTCACGCGCGGATTTTCAGGCTGACAACAAATGGCAGGGCTATCTGGAATGGTGCGACCGGTATTTCTGGGCGGTGGACGCGGCGTTTCCGTGTGAGCTGTTGCCTGAAGGTACGGGGTTGATGCTGGCCGATGCTTACGACGCGGAAATTCAGCGCATGGGGCCTGAGGATAAGCTGGGCGCGGCCCGGCGCAAAAAGCTGACGCTGAAATTCGCGCGCAATGCGGCTGACAGGTTGCGCGGCTATCGCGACCCCGGGGCGGCGGGGTTCGATCAGACGACACATATGGAAAGGATCACAGATGATGATTAAGTATTACTACCCCGACGGCGATTGGTGCTTTCGCGCGCTGCACACCGCGCATGCGGTGTTTCACAATCCCGAGGGCAAGTTGATTGCGCGGGCGGAAAAACCCGATGGCAGTACGTTGTACGAGTTTGAAATCACGGGATTCGAGCTGATCGGGCCGGGTGAAATCCACCGCTAAGCGGTTATTTGACCGCCCGCGCCCGTGCGGCGGCCGAGCGCAGTTCCTCGGCGATTTCCTCGGCCTCTTCGGGATCGAAATCGAGCGGCAGGCTGACCTTGTCGGTTTCCACGAATATGCGCACCATGCCCTGATCGGTTGGCCCGATCTGGATATTCGCGGCAACCTCGCTTGGATTGTTGATGCTCATGGCGCGACCTCTGGTTTGAATTGCGCGTCATCGCTAGCGGTTTGTGGCAGGTTTCGCAAGACAGCGGCGCGCGAAATGCGGGCTGATTCCAACTTGACCTGACTGCACGGGTGTTTTAGGTCGAGCGACGTGGCCTAAGGGCCCATAGGTGCCGGCGTAGCTCAGTAGGTTAGAGCGCTTGATTGTGGATCAAGAGGTCCCCTGTTCAAACCAGGGCGCTGGTACCATTAAATCAATGGCTTAACTAATTGATCAAAGAATCCGTGCCTCTATTGTGCCTCTTCTATACTGATTTATGTCGTTTCCTCAAAATTATTACATTTTATCAGCACTGTATCATAATCCGCGTGTCGGGGATTCAAGTCCCTCTCCCGCTACCAACAAAATCAATAGATTAGCGGATGTTCCGATCATCTTAATATCTCTTAGGCTCTCATTAGGCTCTTATATTTTGGCTTTGTTCGATTCCTATCTTGAAAATCTGAACAAAATCGATTTGTAACCTGCTTTGAAATTCTCGCTATCAAATCATTTGACTGCTACGCTGTAACCGCCTGGGTATTGTTGTAACCTAGGGCATCGCGATGCTCTTCAATCATGGAGAGATCGAGATGCGGATACTTTCAAAACGCCAGATCAAGGAGTTGGTTCTATACTCGCCACAACACGTGGCCAGACTGGAAAAGGCCGGGACGTTCCCAAAGCGGATACAACTCGGCCCTAACAGAGTGGGATGGGTTGAGGATGAAGTGTTGAACTGGCTGCAAGAACGGCTGGACTGTCGAGAAGACCTGACCGACACTCCTGTCTAAGGAGCAGGGTGGCTGGGCTTGCAAGACCGGCCACCCGACCAAAGCGAGTAGTATTCCTCAACTTCCATCAAAAGCCCACGCATACTATGCATCAGCAACCTGTTGCAAAGTGGCTTTGTTTCGATAATCATAGATTTATTGCTGTCGAGGAAGTTGGAATGGAAAAGAGCGACCCAATCATCAGGGAAATTATCGAACTAGAAAGACGCTATTTTTTCGAAAAGCGGAATGTAAAAACTGAACGCCAAAGAAAGCTTCAAGAAATCATCGAACGTCACACTAAGATGGAAGTAATTACTGATGATACTTGAAGAGATTAGAATGACGGATTTCAGGTGTTTTTATGGCGAAACATCAATAGTTTTTTCGGAGAACCCTCAAAAGAATGTGACAATTATTTATGCGGAAAATGGAGTTGGAAAAACAACAATCCTGAATGCTTTACTTTGGTGTTTTTATGGCGAAACTACCAAGCATTTCGAAATGAAAGAAGATATTCTCAATTACGATGCAATGAAAGAAGGGCGGAAAAACGCATTTGTAGAAGTTCTTTTTGAGCACAATGACAACCACTATATTGCTAAACGGTTTTCGGGCACCAGCGCCATGTCGCGAAGAGAGTTTATTATTGCTAGGATCGACGACGGCAGTCAGATAAACATCGATTCTCCCGACACATTCATTAATACAGTGATTCCACGAGAGATGGCCTCACATTTTCTTTTTGATGGCGAGCATGCAGAGATCTTTTTGGGAGAGAACAATCGAAACTCAATCCAGAGTGCCGTACGCGATATTTTGGGTTGCTCGCTAATTGAAACAGCGATTTCTGATTTACAGGCTGTATCAAACAAATTCCGGAAACAAATCCCGACAACAGCGGCAAATTCAAAAATTGATGGAGTGGATGCTCCCTCCCCGAAGGGCATCGAAATGTGCCAGACTGGTTTTATGAGAAATCAGTAGACGAAAAGGAAG